>DASWFH010000242.1:0-2711 GCA_036394355.1 Allostellaceae bacterium
CGGATGAAGATGGCGTCGGCGCTCCACGCGATCGCCGCCGGCCACCACAGATGCCCATTCGCCCGGAAGGTGCGCGCCGCTTCGAAGGGCGCGCGATAGAGATTGTCGGCGAGCACATAGGCCGCCGCGACCGCGACCACCGTCAAGACGGCATTCGCGGGATCCCGGAGGAATTCGCCGCGCGGCGAGCGATAGGTGAGCGCCGCGAGCAGAAAGTAGATCAGCAGAACCCACGGCAAGGCCCGGGCGATCCGCCATGCCATGCCCGCCGCATTGTGGACGCCTCTGTAGAGCAGCTTGCCGCGAATCCACTCCGGCTCCGTCATGTCATCAGGCACCATGTCGGTCGGCTGGTCGGGTGCGGGAGCCTGGCTTGGACGCGGCAGCGGCGCGGATCGGCCGAGCCCGAGCAGCGGGTGGGCGAGCCCGCCGATGACCAGGCCGCCCACGACCACGAGCACCGTGAAGTCGAGCGGGGCGCTCGGCTCGCCGATGGCCTGCCGGACGGCGTAGGCCGCGATGACGACGATCGCGCCGAGGCCGATCCCCGTCCCTGCCATGGTCCAGCGCGATGTCATTTCGATCTCCGGCAAAGAGCGCGCAGCGCACCGCCTGGTTTTCGGAGTATTGCGCCGGCCGGTTTCGCAATGGTTACGTGCCCGCCGGTCCTGCCGGGCGAAGCCCTGTCGGAAAACGAAAGCGCCCGGCGGCTTTGTGCCGTCGGGCGCGGATTTCGAGGATGCATTTTTCATAGCACATGTATCCGGATTTGTCAAGCAAAAAGCGTACAGCCGGCGCGGCAGGCCGCTTCGAAGGGAGCGGCCGCGCCCTCCTTAAGGGGCGATATGGCCCTATTGCTTGCCATTCCGATGCCATCAACCTTTTGCTAACCTCGCCCCAGCTAGGACTGCGGCTCTTGCCCGCAGACAGCAGGCAGAATGGTGGACATTGCACGTTTGCGCGCGAAGGCCATTGGCTATCGCGCTCTCGCCGGGACGGCCGGAGATCCGGTCATCCATCGCGAGCTTCTTTCTCTCGCCGAGCATTACGAGCAGATGGCGGCCGAGGCCGAGCAGCCGAAGCTGCCATGCGCGGCCGTCGGCACTGCCCGCTTGAAAGCCAGCCCGGCTCGGCCGGCACGCGCCGCCGCGCTCACAGCCCGCAATGCGCCTGGAGCACGCCCAGCGCGCCGACGAGGATCCCGGACGCGGTCTCCTGGCTGAGCGGCCGCCCGCCCCAGCCCTCGCGCAGCGCCCATTCGCGCATGCTCCATTCGCAGCCGATGACGTGCCAGACGCAGGAGCCGGCGGGCGAGGCGACGCCGCCCAGCGCCTGCAGCGCATGCCAGACGCGATTGCGCGCCTCGGCCTGGCGGGCGGTGGGTTCCAGATCGCGCAGCGCCTGCGGCACCCGGGCGAGGTCGGGTGAGCGCAGCCCATCGAGCTGCGCTGCGGCGAAGACGGCGCGGAAATCCTCGCCGGCCTGGCGCATGGCAGCGGTGATCGAGCCGCGGCGCAGCATCCGCGCCAGCGTGTCCATGCTGCGGTAGGGGCGCGCCGGCCGACCCTCCTCGTCGGCGATGCTGTGCTCCAGTCGCTCGACATCACCGCGGCGCCAACGCTCCGGCGTCGGGCCTGTATCCTCGCGCCACTGCTTTCTCGGCCGCCCCGGCCGTCCCCTGCCCATCTCCACTCCCCTCCTCTGGCTGGCCCGCCCCTCGATCACTCGGCCGCCGCGCCGCCCTCGGGCGGCAGGTCGAGACAGGCGGCGATGTCCTCGGGCTCGGCCGCCGCCTCGAGCTCGGGCACGGACGCGGCATCGAGAAACGCCAGCTCGGGCGGCGGTGCCGGCGCCGCATCGGCGGCGCGGTCGAGCGCGCGCGCAGCTATCTCCGCCGCGGCGGTGCCGGGTGCGATCGTGCACAGCGCGCGATGGCGCGCGCAGTAGGACGACCCCGGCAGCGCCGGCGCGTCGCAGAACGGCGCGCCCTTGCCGTAGCGCCAGCCGGCCCGCGCCACATAGCCGCAGCGCTCCGGCACCGCCCGGCGGGTCGTGACAAGCGGCGGCGGCTCGGCTATTGTTCGTGTTATGTTCTCATGTTGGGACAATAGTTGAGGGTGCGGCTGATGATCCACGATTGCTCCTCTGTCGCTTGGCTGCGCTGTGCGTCCGGGCAGGTCTGCCGCGACACGCATCAGCCTCGTCGGTATACGCTAATTACGGTCGATTGTCAATGTAAAAAGCGTATGGCGCCGTATTGGTCCGGCGTACAGACTCGCGCCATGCCGACGGTCTCCGCCGTGTCCCGCCAACTGAAGCTGCTGCGCCAGCGCGCCGGCCTCTCGATCCGCGAGGTGGCGCAGGCGCTGGGCATGGAGCACGGCTCGAGCTACCAGCATTACGAGGACCGCTTCAAGAAGCCGCTCCTCCCCCTCGATCTCGTGATGAAGCTGGTGCCGATCTTCGCGCCGGGCGGCGTCGATCCGGGCGAGCTCTACGCGCTCGCCGGGGTCAATGCCACCGGCGAGCGGCCGCTGGTCGCGGCGCCGCCGCACGCCGCCCCGGGCGATGCCCGCACCATCCGCATCGAGGAGCTCGACGTGCGCGCCAGCGCCGGCGCCGGGCTCACCGGCGAGAACGAGAAGGTGGTGGCGGAGTGGCAGGTGCCGAGCGGCGTGGTGCGCGGCTACAGCACGGCGCCCGCCAACGAG
>DASWFH010000243.1:0-2481 GCA_036394355.1 Allostellaceae bacterium
AATGCGCAGCTATCAGCTCAAGCCGCGCAGCGTGCCCGAGGCGGAAAAGCGCTTCGGCGAGGCGCTGCCGGCGCGGACGAAGCTCTCGCCGCTGGCGGGCTTCTGGCACACGGAGGTCGGCGCGCTCAACCAGATCATCCATATGTGGCCCTATGCCGACCTGAACGAGCGCCAGCGCATCCGCGCCGAGGCGGTGAAGGCAGGCGTCTGGCCGCCGCCGATCGCCGAGTTCATCGACAGCATGGAGTCGAAGATCCTGATCCCGGCGCCGTTCTCGCCGCCGCTCGAGCCGAAGAAGCTCGGCGGCATCTACGAGATCCGCACATATATCTACAAGCCCGGCTCGATCCCCAAGGTGATCGACCGCTGGAGCGGCGCCATCGCCGAGCGCGTCAAGCTCTCGCCCTTGGTGGGAGCGTGGCACACCGAGCTCGGCACGCTCAACCAGTGGGTCCACATCTGGGCCTACAAGGATGCCGGCGAGCGCGAGCGCATCCGCGCCGAGGCCGTCAAGCGCGGCATCTGGCCGCCGCCCGGCGGCGGCGACCTGCTGTTGAAGCAGGAGAACGTGCTCGCCGTCCCCGCCGCCTTCTCGCCGCTGCAGTGAGCGCGGCGGCAAGACGGGAAGAGCTACAACTGCTACAGCGTGCGGCGGTCGGCGACGGCGGGGCGGGCGGGGCTGGCGCCGCGCCGAGGGCGGCGCAAGCCGCGGAAAACTGCGGTTTTGCGCGTCGTCGCGACGGCCGCCTGCTCCACGTGAAACCTACAACTCCGCGCCCGAGTGGACCATGACGGCCGGCGATGTGGACCACGCAAGACCAAACTTTGCACCACCAGGTGAGGCACAGCGAACCACGACTGCGCCATCCCCGGTGACGGCGGCGCGCGCGACACGCCGGAAAAAACTCTAGTCGAAGACCTGGAACTTGATCGGGAAGCGCAGGATGACGCGCGTGTTGGGCGCGTCGCTGGTGACGCCGATCTCGGTGGTCACGTTGGCCGAGAAGCGGTCGCTGAAGCGATACGAATAGCCGATCAGCACCGAGCCGATCTGCAGGTCGGTGCCGGGCTGGGAGGTGTGGTTGATCTTGGTCTGGAAGAAGGCGCTGTAATCGTAGCCGAGGCTGAAGGAGGACGCCTCGTTGATGCCGAAGCCCAGGCCGAAGGAGAAGCGCATGGCGTCGCCGGGCTTGATGTTGGCGGCGCCGCCGACCAGCGGCGAGTTGACGTGCCGCTCGAAGCCGTAGAGATAGCCGACATTGGCGAAGAACACGGCGGGATCGCTCGGATAGATCGCCGTGAGGCTCGGCTCGAGATTGTAGAAGCCCGAGCCCGTCGCATCCCGTGTCGGAAGCCCGGTGTCGGGATCGACGCCGATCTGGAAGGGATCCTCGCCGGTGCGCGACTTGAAGCGCAGATTGCCGATGAAGAAGGGCGAGCCGCCCTGGCCGCTGTTGAACTGGTAGTGCCCGGCCAGCTCGACGTCGCCGAGCCCATGGCCGGTGATGGTATTGGTGGTGTCGGCGCTCGTCCCGAGGTTCTGGGGACGCGAGGTCGTCTCCTGGCGCCCATAGACATAGGGGACGCGCACTTCTATCTCGGCACGGTTGGTCAGCCCGTAGCGGAAGGTGCTCACGGCCTGCAAAACGTCGTGATTGACGCGGCTGATGTCGAGGTTGCCGACGAGGATGGCCGGCAGCACCGTGAAGCCGGAGATGATGGCGCGGCTGTCGGTGGTATGGGAGAAGTCGAGGGCAGGCTCGAAGACGAGTGCGCCCTTGGGCGTCAGCACGCCGCCCCGCTCGGAGAGCACATTGACCTCGGGCGGCCGCTCCAGCGGCGCCGGCGGCTGGCCTACCGGCTGCTGCGCCTGCGCCGTCTGCGCGCCCTGCGGCTCGCCGGCGCCGCGCAGCGTGTCGAGCTTGGTCGGGCCAACCGGGCCGGCGACGGCCGCGGGCGCCGCCGTCTGGGCGTGGTCGACACGGCTGCGCAGCGCGTCGAGCTGCTGCTGCTGCTTGCGCAGCGCTTCCTTCTGCTCATCGAGCTGCTGCATTTGCTGGCGCAGCTGGCGCTCCTGCTCGGCGAGCTTCGATTGCTGCGCGTCGAGCGTCGTCAAGAGCTGATTGAGATCGTCCTGATCGGGTGACGCCGCGCCTGCGGGTACAGCGCCGCTCAGCAGCGCTGCAGCCGCCAAGGCGACCGAGCCGAAAAAGAGGAAACGAGGCTCCCGCGTCCGAAGGTTCTTGCTCATCCTCGTACCAGGCTGGCTACTCCAACGTAAGATGCGGCGTCAGCGGGCTCGCGAACGCCGCAATGCAGTCGCCACCCTCATCCCAGGCAGTAGCGGTGCATCAGGCGGTAAACGGTCATGCGCGACAGGCTGAGCTCGCGCGCTGCGGCCGTGACATTGCCGCTGTTTCGAGCCAAGACCATGCGCAGGCCGTGCTCGTCGACCGCCGGGCGCGACGCCACCGGTGAGGC
>DASWFH010000244.1:0-3478 GCA_036394355.1 Allostellaceae bacterium
CTGCTGCTCGACCGCTGAGGAGACGGCGGTGGAGATCTCGCTGATCTTGGATATTGTGGCGCCGATGCGCTCGATCGCCGCCACCGCGTCCCGGGTGGTGTCCTGGATCGCGCGGATCTGGCCGGAGATCTCCTCGGTCGCTGTCGCAGTCTGCGAGGCGAGCGCCTTCACCTCGCTGGCTACGACCGCGAATCCCTTGCCGGCCTCGCCGGCGCGCGCGGCCTCGATCGTGGCATTGAGCGCGAGCAGATTGGTCTGCGCTGCCACGGCCTGGATCATCTTGAGCACGTCGCCGATCTTCTGCGCCGCATCCGCCAGCGCGTGCATGGTCGCCCGCGTGCTCTCGGCTTCCTGCACGGCGACCGCAGCAACCGTCGCGGATTCCCCGACCTTGCGGCCGATCTCGCTGATCGAGGCGCTGAGCTCCTCGGCTGCGGCGGCGACCGAGTGCACGCCGTGCGAGGCCTGCGCGGAGGCCGAGGCGGCGGAGCCCGCTTCCGTGTTCGCGCTCGAGGCGACTTCGGCCATCGCCTTGGCGGTGTCGTGCATTTGCGCCGCCGAGCCCGTGACGGTCTCTACGACGGTCTTGACCTCGCTCTCCAGGCGGCTGGCGAGCGTGAGGAGCTCGTTGCGCCGCTCCTCGCTCATGCGGTTACGCTCTGCGGACGCTTGCTCGGCACGGCGCCGCGCCTCTCGTTGAGCGTCGCGCAGGACGCTGAGCGCCGACGCCATTTCGGCGATCTCGTCCGTTCCTCGGGTGGAGATTTCCGCGTCGAGGTCGCCCTCGGCGATGCGGGCCATGCTGCGCCCGAGCCCGGATACGCGGCGAACCACGCTGCCGCCGATGTAGAACCAGCCGAGCCCGAAGGCCGCGACCAGGCTTACCAGCGCGAGGGCGACGAGAATGACCTGGCCGCGCCCGATCTCGTCGACGGAGGCGTGCGCGGTCTCGGCCGCCGCCGCCTCGCTGCGCCAGCGCAAGGCTGAACCCTCCCGCTTGAGTTCGCCCGCGAGCGCGCGGTTCTCCTCGATCACCTTCTCGCCCGTGACCGCGCCGGCGAACTCCTTGTCCTTGAGCTCGAAAATGTTGCGGTCGCGGCGCCCGATGCTCGCGAGGTCGGCCACGAGCTTGGTTACCGCCGGATTCCTGAGGGCGGCGGCCGCCCTGTCGAGATGGCTCGCCGCTGCAACGAAGCGGTCCTTGACGGGCGGCATCTGCTCCCTGTCGCGCAGATCGGCGGCCTCGACGAGGACTCCGAGAAGGAGATTCGCTTCGGCGCGCAGCTCCAGCGTCGTCTGCAACGCGATGAGATCGTTGTCGGCGAGCGTGCCCAGCGTGCGCCGGACGTCGGCAAGCTCGCCCTTGTCGGCGGCCTGCTCGATTGCCAGTGTAAGCGCGAAGGCCCCGTCGTCCACCATTGGCACGAGCTTCTCGGCGAGCTTACCGTGCGCGGCGCGCACCGCGCCGACCAGGGTCGCGCGCTCTGCTGCGATTGCCTGGCGTTCCGCGACCGACTTTGCTAAGCGGTCGAGATTTTCCGACATGCGCCGGGCGGTTTCCTTGAGCTTCGCGGCCTCCTCGCCGGGAAGCGCGGCCGCCGCATCGTTGAGCGCGGCGCGCGCGGCATCGAGCGCCTTGAGCGCGCGAGTGCGCTCGTCCGCGCCGGAGGCGGCGAGCAGTGCCTGCGCCTGGCCGACCACGTCGGCCGCCGCCATGGCGATATCGGAGGCACGCGTCACGTGCGGCAGGCTCGTGCCGGTGACGACCTCGAGCGAGCGCCCGAGGCGATCGTACGATACGAACGCGGTCGCGCTCGCGAGCACCGTGGTGGCCGTGACGGCGCCGAACGCCGCGAACAGCCGGCCGCGCAGGCCGAGCCCGTGCCATGACATGGACTTCATCGTTCCCTCCCCTGCGCCACCGATGATGCAGTCTGCCGCGAGCCCTGCGGCGCTTTAGAATTTGGCCTTCGCCAAGCTAGTGACGGACTTGAAGCTGCCGTCGGCCTCGATCTTGGTGAGGAAGACCTCGCTCGAGCCGCGATTGTTGCTCTGACCGTAGGCGAGCTTGAAGCCGCCAAGGTCGAAGCCGCCGCTCTTCTGCACGGCTTCGACGAACGCCTTGCGGGTCGGCTCGCCGTCGATCTTCTCGAGCACTGCGACGATCGCGCGGCCGACCAGGTAGCCTTCGAGCGAGATGAACCCGGGCTCCGCGTCGGGCGCGCTCGCCTTGAGCGCCGCCTGGTAGCGCGCGACCACCGGGATCGACGTGTCCGTCGGGAACGGCACCACCTGGGTGACGACGGTGCCCTCGCCTCCGCCGCCGAGTTCCTTGGCGAGCGCGTCGGAGCCGACGAAGGAGATGTTGACGCAGGTCGCGTCGAACTTGATCTGCCGCGCGATCTTGATGAACTGCGCCGCCGGCTTGTAGGGCGCGATCATGATGACCGCGTCGGGCTTGGCCCGGCGGACCGCGAGCAGCGCGCCTTTCACCGCCACCGTATTGCGCTCGAACGTGCCCTCGGCAGCGAGCTCCATCTTGCGCTTGTCGAGCGCCCGCTTCACGCCGGCAAGGCCTGCTTGGCCGAACGCGTCGTCCTGGTATATGATCGCGATCCTGGTCGCGCCGAGATCTTTGGTCAGATGCGCGACCATGGCCTCGGTTTCCTCGAAATAGCTGGCGCGGACGTTCATCACCAACGGGTTGTACGGGTCGCGCAGCGCCCCGCTACCGGTGAACGCACCAATGAAGGGCGCGCCGGCCGCGCTCGCGATCGGCAGCGTCGCCATCGCGGTCGGCGTGCCGACCGGGCCCGCGATGGCAAACACCTTGTCGTCGGCGAGCAGCTTTTTGACCACCTCGATCGATTGGGTCGGCTCGTAGCCGTCGTCGACGCTCTTGAGCTCGAGCTTGCGGCCCTTGACACCGCCGACCTTGTTCACCTCCGCGAAGGCGGCCTCCATGCCGATCTTCATGCCCTGTCCGAGCGCGCCCGCCGGGCCGCCGAGCGCGGCGGCCTGACCAAACATGATCTTGTCGGCCGAGACGCCGTCTTCGGCAGCGGCCGGAAGGACCGCCGCGAGCAACACCAGACAGGCGGTTGGAATCGCCTTGAGCGGTGGAATAAGCACGCCGAGATCCTTCGCTGCGGGCCTGGTCGGGCAACGCGTTCGGACTGCCAGCGCCGCCGAAGGCGAGAACCGTCCGCAAACATCCGATTTTAGGTTAGTATTACCCAACATGATTTCCAAAACGTTGACGGCGGGGAAGCGACCCACGAACCAAGGCGCTTTTTCTATTGTGAAATCGAGCCAAAGTTTTGCGTTTTCCGACGCCCCCGATGAATGCTGGCACGTTCTTTTGCGGTGACGTGTGCCTGGGCACGATCGGGCTCCGATCTGGCAATCCAACCGACACCAGCGGTTAAGATTTCGTTAACCTTACGGTAGCAAGACTTTGCCTGCCGGGGCTGGGCGC
>DASWFH010000245.1:0-2263 GCA_036394355.1 Allostellaceae bacterium
CTGGCGCCGCCGCAAGGAGGCGCGGCCGGGGGAGATTCTCGATGCGGCGCTCGCCTGCTTTGCCGAGCACGGCTTCGCGGCGACGCGGCTCGACGCGGTGGCGAAGCGCGCCGGCATCACCAAGGGCACGCTCTACCTCTATTTCCCGAACAAGGAGGAGCTGTTCAAGGCGGTGGTGCGCCAGGCCATCGTCGCCAACATTGCCCGCGGCGAGGCGCTCGTCGCCGAATCCGACGAGCCCGCGCCGGTGCTGCTGGAGCGGCTCATCCACCATTGGGCGCAGCTGATCCCGACGCCCGCCAGCGCCATCCCCAAGCTGGTGCTGGCCGAGGCCGGCAATTTTCCCGACCTCGCCCGCTTCTATGTCGACGAAGTCGTCGACCGCGGCCGGGCGCTCATCCGCGGCGTGATCCGCACGGGCATCACGCGCGGCGAGTTCCGCGCCGTCGATGTCGAGAGCGGCACATATTGCGTCATCGCGCCGATGGTGCTGGCGATGCTGTGGCGCCATTCCTTCGCGCGCCACGACAGCGAGCCGCTCGATGCGAAGGCGCTCGCCGATGCCCATCTGCAGCTGTTGCTGCGCGGCCTCGCCGCCGGCGAGGATCACGCCGCACGGCCGGCCGCGGTCTCCGGAGCCGCCGCTGACGAGCGCCCTACGCGCCGGAAGGGAGCTTCCCGATGAGCCCGCGCGATGTGCCGGTGGCGGAGCAGCCGGGGCGTCCGCAGCGGCCGGGCCAGGTGCCGCCGCCGGCCCGCCCGCCCGTCGCCGAGCCGCGACAGCCGCGTCTGCGCCGGCCCTTGGTCATGCTGGTGGTCGCGATCGTCGCGCTGGCGGTGATCATCGGCGGCGTGCTGTGGTGGCTCGAGGCGCGGCGCTACGAATCGACCGACGACGCCTTCATCGACGTGCACATGACGCGCATCGCGCCGCAGGTGGCGGGCCGCGTGCTGCGCGTGCCGGTCGACGACAATCAGCCGGTGACGCCCGGCGATCTCCTGATCGAGATCGATCCCGCCGACTATCAGGCGCGCCTCGACCAGGCGGTCGCCAACCAGGCCACGGCGGAAGCCAACCTCGCCCAAGCCAAGGCGCAGCAGGTGGTCGTGCAGGCCGATGCCGAGCAGGCGCGCGCGCAAGTCGGCGTCGCCGAGGCCAACGCCACCAACGCGGCGAACCAGCTGCGGCGCGATCAGCCGCTGGCCGAGCGCCAGTTCGTCTCGCGCCAGCAGCTCGACAATGACATTGCCAATGCGCGCAGCACCGCCGCCACGCTCGTCGCCGCGCAAAAGCGGCTGGCCTCGGCGGAAGCGCAGCTCTCGGTCGCCGCCGCCCAGGTGGCGGCCGCGGAAGCGTCGGTCAAGGCCGCGGCGGCGCAGGTGGCGCAGGCGCAGCTCAACCTCTCCTACACGAAGGTGGCGGCGCCGGAGGCCGGGCGCATCGCGCGCAAGAATGTCACCACCGGTGATTACGTGCAGGTCGGCCAGAACCTCATGGCGGTGGTGCCGTCGGCGGTGTGGATCACCGCCAATTTCAAGGAGACGCAGCTCGACCTCATGCGCGCCGGGCAGCCGGTCGACATCCGCATCGACGCCTATCCGGAAAAGACCTTCCACGGCCATGTCGCGAGCTTCCAGCCCGGCAGCGGCGCCGCCTTCAGCCTGCTGCCGCCGGAGAATGCGACGGGCAACTACGTCAAGGTGGTGCAGCGCGTCCCCGTCAAGATCGTGTTCGACGATCCGCTCGACCCGAGTCGCCCGCTCGGCCCGGGCATGTCGGTGGTGCCGAGCGTGAAGGTGCGCTGAGACGATGACCGATGCGCCCGCTTCCGGAGCGTCTGCGTCGAGCGCGCGCGCCGGCGTGAGCCCCTGGGTCGTCGCGCCTACGGTCGGGCTCGCCGCCTTCATGGAGGTGCTCGACATCTCCATTGCCAATGTCGCGCTGCAGCACATCGCCGGCAGTCTGTCGGCGAGCCAGGATGAATCGACCTGGGTGCTGACTTCCTATCTCGTCACCAACGCGATCGTCCTGCCGATGAGCGGCTGGCTCTCCTCGACCATCGGGCGCAAGCGCTATTTCCTCGGCTGCATCGTCGGCTTCAGCATCACTTCGCTGCTTTGCGGCTTGGCGCCGAGCCTGTGGTTGCTCATTCTGGCGCGCGGCCTCCAGGGCATCACCGGCGGCGGGCTGCAGCCGACGGCGCAGGCGATCCTCGCCGACGCCTTTCCGCCCGAGAAGCGCGGCCAAGCCTTCGCCGCCTAC
>DASWFH010000246.1:0-1919 GCA_036394355.1 Allostellaceae bacterium
ACAGCGGCGACACCGAGGTGGTCTACGAGCTCAAGCCGCGCGGCAAGGACGTGCTGCTGGTGATCGTCCATCGCCGCCTCGACGGCAGCCCCCTGCCGGCGGGCGTGATGAGCGGCTGGGACGTGCACAGCGGCATCCTCTTCGACCTGCTGAACGGCGTCGAGCCGCGCCCGTTCTGGGCCACGCACGCCAAGCTCGAGAAGGAGTACGCGGCGGCGCCATAACCCGATGTCGATTTGGCGGTTCGCCGAACGACTATGTGGGTGAACCGCCAAATTCAAGGAGATAGGCTGATGAAAGTCCAATACGGCTGGGTGATTGTCGCGATCGGCGCCCTCATGAGCTGCGTGTCGGTCGGCGCCATGATGTCGCTCGCCGTCTTCCTCCAGCCGATCACGCAAGCGACCGGCTGGACGCGCGCGGGCGTCTCCAGCGCCATGACGCTCAACTTCCTCATCATGGGCGCCGCGGGCTTCGCCTGGGGCGCGGTCAACGACCGGTTCGGCACGCGGCCGGTGGTGCTCGCGGGTGCCGTGCTCCTCGGCCTCGGGCTGGTGCTCGCCAGCCGCGCCGCGAGCCAGACGCAGTTCCTGCTCGCGTACGGGGTGGTCGTCGGTCTCTCGGCCGGCAGCTTCATCGTGCCGATGATGACGGCCGTCAGCGCATGGCTGCCGAATCGTCGCAGCCTGGCGGTGTCCCTCGTCTCGGCCGGGATCGGCGTGGCGCCGATGACGGTCTCGCCGTTCGCCGCGTGGCTGCTGCAGAACACCGACTGGCGCAGCGCGCAGCTCACCATCGGCCTTGTGGTGTGGGTGCTCCTGATCCCCGCCGCTCTTTTCGTGCGGCGCACCCCGCGCGGTGAAATGGACCCGTCCAACGCCACCGGCCAGTCGCCGATGGCCGTCGGCGCGGCGCTGCGCTCCACGCCGTTCATCGTGCTTGCGGCGACGTTCTTCGCCTGCTGCGCCACCCACGCCGGGCCGATCTTCCACACCATCAGCTATGCCATGGTGTGCGGCATCTCCTCGATTGCCGCGGTCTCGATCTACAGCCTCGAGGGCCTGGCCGGGCTGGGCGGCCGGATCGCCTTCGGCCTGGCGGGCGATCGCTTCGGCGCCCGGCGCGTGCTGATGGCCGGCCTGCTGGTCCAGGCGCTCGCCGCCGGCAGCTTCATGTTTGCGCAGCGGCTCGGCGAGTTCTATGCGGTCGCGGCGGTGTTCGGCTTCGCCTACGGCGGTGTCATGCCGCTCTATGCGGTGCTCGCGCGCGATTACTTCGGCCAGCAGATCATGGGCACCGTGCTCGGCGCGGCGGCGATGGTATCGAGCCTCGGCATGGCCATCGGCCCGTGGATCGGCGGCTGGCTCTTCGACAGGTTCGGCAGTTATGCACCGATGTACATCTACTCATTCGCCATCGGCCTCGCCGCCGTGGCGATCGCGTTCGCCTTCCCGCCGCCGCTTACGCGCCCCACCGGGCTTCAGCCTGCGTAAAATCGCGCCATGAACCCCGCTCCCGGTTTCAAGAAGCGCCCCGACCATCGCATCGTGACCAAGCCCGCCGGCCAGCGCGTGCAGGTCAAGCTCAATGGCCAGCTGATCGCCGACAGCCGCGATGCGCTGCTGCTCGAGGAGGGCACGTACGCGCCGGTCTACTACTTCCCGCGCAAGGACGTGAAGATGGACCGGCTGGTGCGCTCGAGCCACAGCACGCATTGCCCGTTCAAGGGCGACGCCTCGTACTACTCCTTCAAGGACGGCGCCGAGAACGCCGTCTGGACCTACGAGACGCCGTTCGACGAGATGCTGGCGATCAGGGAGCTGCTCGCGTTCTACCCGGACAAGGTCGAGATCAAAGCGCTCTGATAGAGCTTGCGGGATCCAGCCCTGCGCGTGCGCTGCACCTTCGGCTTCGCGATC
>DASWFH010000247.1:0-2131 GCA_036394355.1 Allostellaceae bacterium
AATGACGCCGTGCGCGGCGCGAGCGCCCGGCTGCGCGGCGCCGGCTCGCCCATTCGCTTTCACGGCTTCATCGAGGGCGACGACATCGGCGCCGGCACCGTCGACGTGGTGGTGACGGACGGCTTCACCGGCAACGTCGCGATCAAGACCGCCGAGGGCACGGCGCGGCTCTACGCCGAGTACCTGCGCGCGGCCTTCAAGAATTCGCTCTCGGCGCGCATCGGCTATTGGCTGGCGGCGAGATCGCTGCGCAAGCTGCGCGAGCGACTCGATCCGCGGCGCTACAACGGCGCCGTCTTCCTCGGCCTGCAGGGCATCTGCGTCAAGAGCCATGGCAGCGCCGACGCGCATGGCTTCGCCAACGCCATCGGCGTCGCCGTCGACCTCAAGATCAACGGCTTCCTCGACAAGATCCGCGACGGCGTCGCCCGCCTCAACGCGCTGCAAGCGCCTGTGGACAAGCCGCAATCGGCCGCCCTCTGACATGAACTTTCGCGCGCAAGTGATCGGCTGCGGCGCCTATCTGCCGGAGCGGATCGTCAGCAATGCCGAATTGGCCCTGCGGCTCGACACTTCCGACGAGTGGATCGTGCAGCGCACCGGCATCCGCGAGCGGCGCATCGCCGCGCCGGGCGAGCTCACTTCCGATCTGGCGCTGCGCGCCGCCGAGCGCGCGCTCGCCACGGCGGGGATCACGGGCGCCGATCTCGACCTGATCGTGTTGGCGACGGCGACGCCGGACAACACCTTCCCGGCGACGGCGACCAAGGTGCAGGCGCGCCTGGGCATGACGCGCGGCGCCGCGTTCGATGTCCAGGCGGTGTGCTCGGGCTTCATCTACGCCCTCGCCGTCGCCGACAATTTCATCCGCAGCCGGCAGGCGAAGACGGTGCTGGTGATCGGCGCCGAGACCTTCTCGCGCATCCTTGATTGGCAGGATCGCGGCACCTGCGTGCTGTTCGGCGACGGCGCCGGGGCGCTGGTGCTGCGCGCCGCGCCCTCCAACGGCAGCGCCGGCGAGCGCGGCATCCTCTCGACGCATCTCCATTCCGACGGCGGCGGCTATGACCTGCTGTTCGTCGATGGCGGCCCCTCCACGACGGGGAGCTGCGGCTTCCTGCGCATGGAGGGCAAGGAAATCTTCCGCCAGGCCGTGCAGCGCCTGGCCGAGGTCGTCGACGAGACGCTCGCCGCCAATGGCCTCAAAGCCGCGGATGTCGACTGGCTGGTGCCGCACCAGGCGAACCGGCGCATCATCGACAGCATGGGCCGCAAGCTCGGCCTCGCCGCCGACAAGGTGGTGGTGACGATCGACCGCCACGCCAACACCTCGGCCGCCTCGGTGCCGCTGGCGCTGGCCGAAGCCGTCGGCGACGGCCGCATCAAGCCCGGCCAGCTCGTGCTCATGGAGGCGATGGGCGGCGGCCTCACCTGGGGTGCGAGCCTCGTCCGCTGGTAGTTCCGGGCACCGCTTGTCCAATCGATGCCACGGGCTAAGGTTTTCCTGCAACCGTCTGTAATTGACGCATTTCCCCTCGGGGTCTAACCTTCATTTAAAAGGGGAGGGGAGCTCATGACAGGGCAGACGGTGACGCGTGCGCAGTTGAGCGAGGCGGTGTACCAGGAGGTCGGCCTGTCGCGCAATGAATCGGCCGAGTTGGTCGAAACCGTGCTCAACGAGATCTCCACCGCGCTGGCGCGCGGCGACATGGTCAAGATCTCCTCCTTCGGCAGCTTCGCCGTGCGCCGCAAGGGCCGGCGCATCGGCCGCAATCCCAAGACCGGCACCGAGGTGCCGATCAACCCGCGCCGCGTGCTGGTCTTCCGCGCCTCGCACGTGCTCAAGGATCAGATCAATGCGGCCCTTACCAAGGCCGGCGCCAGCAAGGCGACGGCATGACCGTGCCCAGCGATCTGTTCGATCCGCCGTCCTCGACGGCGCCGGAGCGGTCGCCCCGGCGGCAGCCGAAATCCGCCGAGGCATTCCGGACCATCAGCGAGGTAGCGCAGGAACTTGAAGTGCCGCAGCATGTGCTGCGCTTCTGGGAATCGCGCTTCCCGCAGGTGCGTCCCCTGAAGCGCGCCGGTGGCCGCCGCTATTACCGGCCCGACGACGTCGTGCTGCTGCGCC
>DASWFH010000248.1:0-3304 GCA_036394355.1 Allostellaceae bacterium
GATCGCCTTCGGCACCGCCGCGCCGCCGCCGCCGATGGCGTCGGTCTACGAGACGGTGCGGCGCATGGACATGAGCGATCTGCCGCCGCTGCAGCGCTACACTGCGCGCGACGGCGCGTCGCTCGCCTATCGCGCCTGGCCCGGCGGCGGCGAGCGCGTCGCCATTCTCATCCATGGCTCGACCGGCAGCAGCCGCAGCATGAACCCGCTAGCCAAGGCGCTCGGCGCCGCCGGCGCCACGGTCTACGCGCCGGACATGCGCGGCCACGGCGAGTCCGGACGGCGCGGCGACATCGACTATCTCGGGCAGCTCGACGACGACCTCGCCGATTTCATCGCCGCGCTCAAGCCGCAGCATCCCGCCGCGAGGTTCACGCTGATCGGCTTCTCCGCCGGCGGCGGGTTCACGCTGCGCATCGCCGCCGGCCGCTACGGCGATCTCTTCGACCGCTACATTTTGCTGGCGCCCTATCTCGGCTACAACGCGCCGAGCTCGCGGCACGGGGGCGGCGGCTGGGCAACGCCTTACATGCCGCGCATCATCGCCCTCGCCATCCTGAACCGCGTCGGCGTCCACAGCTTCGAGGGACTGCCGATCGTCGCCTTCGCGCGGCGGCCCGATCCCAAGGAGCCGGTGCCCACCTACTCGTTCCGGCTGGCGCTCAGTTTCGCGCCGCATCTCGATTTTCGCGACGATTTCCGAAAGGTGCGCAAGCCGATGGCGCTGCTCGTCGGCAGCGCCGACGACCAGATGCTCGCCGACCAATATGCGCCGTTGCTGCAGTCGCTGCGCCCGGATATCCCGGTGCAGGTGATCCCCGGCATCGGCCACATCGATCTCACCGCCGATCCGGCGGCGCTCGAAGCGATCCGCACGGTGTTCGTGGCGGATGCGCGCTGAGGCGCGGCGCCGGCTCGTCTGGCCACAGCCGCCGCGGCCGGCCTGCTCCTGCTGCGATCGGGCGCCGCGGCGCGCCCGCTAGCGCTTGGCCATCCGCCGCTTGAGTTCGGCGAGCGCGGCCTTGCGGTCGGCGCGGAAATCGCCTTCTTCCCACCACGCCTCGACCGCCGCCAGCAGACGGCCGACCTCCGGCCCCTCGGCGACGCCAAGCGCGGTGACGTCGCGCCCCTTGAGCGGAAATTCGCGCGGCCGCCAGCCCGCGGCGAGCGCGAGCAGACGCCGTGCCTGCACAGCGTCACCCTGCTGGCCGGCGCGCAGCAGCACCAGATCGCGATAGAGATCGGCGCCGAGGCGGTGGAGCGCGCGGCGCTGCACCCGCTCGTCGCCGGCGAGATCGACAGCCAAGGACGGCGCCGCCATCGCCGCGAGCCGTTCGCGCTGCTCGTTGGAGAGGCGCAGGCGCTCCGCCACCACCGCCGCGCCCACATCGCTGTCGAGCAACGCGCCGAGGCGGCGCAACGCATCGGGTGCCGGCTCGAGCGGGACCAGCGCCGCAAGCCGGTCGAGCCGGCGTGCCTCGGGCAGCAGCGCGGCGAGCACGCCGTCTTCCGCCATCATCCGCAGCGTCGGCAGCGGGTCCGGCGCCGCAAGCAGCTTCAGCATCTCCGCGGCGACGCGCTCGCCCGACAGCGTCGGCAGGAGCGGGGCCAGCGCGCGGCAGGCGGCGCGCGCATCGGCGTCGGCGGCACCGCGCCCGTAATGCGCGTGGAAGCGATAGAAGCGCAAGAGGCGCAGCACGTCCTCGCGGATGCGCGTCGACGCATCGCCGACGAAGCGCACGCGCCCGGCGCGAAGATCGCCGAGCCCGCCCACCGGATCGAACACATTGCCTTCGGCGTCGAGGAAGAGCGCGTTCATGGTGAAGTCGCGGCGCCGCGCATCGGCCGCCCAGTCGTCGGTGAAGGCGACGCGCGCGTGGCGGCCGAAGGTCTCGACGTCGCGGCGCAAGGTCGTGATCTCGAAATGCCGCGGCGGCACGACCGCTGTCACCGTCCCGTGCATGAGACCGGTGGGCACCGCCTTGATCCGGGCCGCCTCGAGCCGGCGCATCACTTCCTCCGGCACGAGCGGCGTCGCGATGTCGATGTCCTTGACGGCGCGGCCCAGCAGCGCATCGCGGACGCAGCCGCCGACGAAACGCGCGGCGCCGCCCTCCCGCGCGAGCGCGCGCAGCACGGCGCGCGTCGCCGTGTCGCCCATCCAGGGCTGCGGCGCCATGCGTTCGGCCGGCTGCTGCGCCGCGCTCACGGCGATCACTTCCTCGGCTCGCTCGGGACGACATGCCCGGGCACGACGCGGCCGTCGATGTATTGCGGCGGCACGTAGGTCCCCTGCGACCCGACGCGGATATTGATGAAGAACAGCAGCAGCGCCGCCAACGCCACGCCGGCGGCGGCGAGCCAGACCCACGGCATGTCGCGCCACGGCGCCGGTCCCGCCAGCGCCGCGCGGCGCGACGCCGCGAGCCACAGCAGGTAGAGCAGCGTCGGCAGCAGCAGCGGGAGCACGATCGTCAGCAGGATGCGGATCATCGGCTCGCGCCCCTCACGCGCCCAGCACCTCCGCCAGGTTCACCAGCATGCCGGCGGTGGCGCCCCAGATATAGCGGTTCTGATAGGGCAGAACGAAGAAATGGCGCAGGCGCCCCTTGTACTCGCGGCTGTCGCGCCGGTGGTTGGCGGGATCGAGGATGAAGGACAGCGGCACCTCGAACACCTCGGCGACCTCGAACGGATCCGGGCGCATCGGATAAGGCGCGCGCACCAGGCCGACGACCGGCGTCACCTCGAAACCGGTGCTGGTGACATAGGTGTCGAGCCGCCCCACCACTTCGACATAGTCGCGCGGCAGCCCCACCTCCTCCTCGGTCTCGCGCAAGGCGGCGGCGACGGAATCGGCGTCCTCGGGCTCGGCCCGCCCGCCGGGAAAGGAGATCTGCCCGGCATGGGCGGCGAGATGGGCGGTGCGCTGGGTCAGCATCACCGTCAGCTCGGCGGGCCGCATGACCAGCGGCACCAGCACGGCGGCGGCGGTGAGCGCGTTCGCCGGCGGCGCTCCGCCCGGCACCAGCGAGTGGTCGCCGCGCACCGCCGCAATCGTTTTGGGGTCGCTGGCGCGCTCGCCGGCGATGGCGCGGGCAAAGCGCCGGCGCACCTCCTCGGGCGTCAAGCCTTGCCGTCCAGGCGCCCCAGCGGGAAAAATCTGCCCTTGCTCCATACGCCGAACAGGGTCGCGTCGCCGACCCGCTCCTCTGTGCCGCGCTCGACCAGCTCGTAGAATACCGGGCGGCTCAAGCGCGCTTCCAGCCCGTTCCGCACGAGGACATAAGGATTGGGCTCGCCG
>DASWFH010000249.1:0-5016 GCA_036394355.1 Allostellaceae bacterium
TGACGGAGCTTGTCGGGCTCGTCGAAATTGATCTGGTTGACCTTGAGCAGCGCGAAATAGCGCTCGCCGTCCTTGGGCGAGCGGATCTGGCCCTCGACCGTATCGCCGGTGCGCAGGCCGAAGCGGCGCACCTGGCTCGGGCTCACATAGATGTCGTCGGGCCCGGGCAGGTAGTTGGCTTCGGGTGAGCGCAGGAAGCCGAAGCCGTCCTGCAGCACTTCGAGCACGCCGTCGCCATAGATCGCCTGATCGTTGTCGGCGAGGTTCTTGAGGATCGCGAACATCATATCCTGCTTGCGCAGCGAGGATGCGTTCTCGATCTGCAGCTCTTCCGCGAAGTTCAACAGCTCCGCCGGGGTCTTTTGCTTTAGTTCCTGGAGATTCATAGGGGTAGTGTTCGCCTTGAGGGCTGGGAGATGCCCGCGTTATGGGGCTTCTGTCGGAAGGGACGGGCCGTCCACGCGCGGCCGAGCGTTCCTTTTTCCGGATTATCGTTGAAGAGACGTTGAGGACGCCGCGATCGGGGCACTCAACCCATATCGAAAAGCCCGAGCCGAGTCAAATGCCATTCGGTGACAATTGAAAGACATCGCCGCGGCTAGAACGGCTGCACCACCACCAGGATGACGATGAGGATCAGCAGCACGGTCGGGATTTCGTTGACGATGCGATAAAGCCGCGCCGGGCGCCGGTTCGCGTCAGCGGCGAAGTCCCGCTGCCAGAGCGCCAATCGATGATGGATGAGGGTGAGAGCGGCGACCGCGGCGAGCTTTATATAGATCCACCCCCTCGCCCAATCAACCACCCCCGGCGTCGCCGCCAGCAGGATGCCGAACAGGTAGGTGGCGACCATCGCCGGGTTCATGATGCCCCGCAGCAGGCGCCGCTCCATCACCTTGAACGTCTCCGCCGCGTCCGAGCCGACCCGGGCGTCGGCATGGTAGACGAAGAGCCGCGGCAGGTAGAGCAGCCCGGCCATCCAGGCAATGACGCTGACGATGTGCAACGCCTTGATCCAAGGATAAAGGCCGGCGAGGAGGCTCATGCGCCGACCCCGGCTGGGCTCGGGCAGGGGCAGCGGCTCAGACTTGTCGGACAGAGGCGGCGTCCGTCGCCAGGGCATGGCGCGGCAGGCGCGCCCTGGCGCGCCTGGCGCACCAGCCGGGCCAATCCGGCGATGAAGGCGGGAGCGGTCCCGACCGTCGGCACGCGGACATAGCGCGGCACGCCCGCGGTCTGGGCGAGGTGGCGGTACTCGATGTCGAGCTCGACCAGCGTTTCCGAATGCTCGGAGACGAAAGCGATGGGGAGGACGACGAGCCCGACCCCTTCTCCGCCGGCGCGGCGGATCTCGGCATCGGTCGCCGGCCCGATCCAGGCGAGCGGCCCGACGCGGCTCTGATAGCACACGACCGTATCGAGCTCCGGCTGCCCGAGCGCAACGCGCAGCGCCGCGGCGGTGCGCTCGACCTGCCAGCGATAGGGGTCGCCGGCGGCGACGATCTTCTCCGGCAAGCCGTGTGCCGACAGCAGCACGCGCTTCTTCTCGCCCGCCGGCCAGCGCGACAGCGCCGCGCGGATCCCGGCGGCGAGCGCGTCGATGAAGCCCGCCTCGTCCGGGTAGCAGCAGAGCGCGCGGGTCGGCGCGGCAATCCCGACGGCTTTTGCCGCGCGGCCCCACTCGGCGAGCGACGAGCCCGTCGTCGTGGTCGAATATTGCGGATAGAGCGGCAGCAGCACGATCTCGTCGGCGCCCCAATCCTTCACCGCGGCCGCCGCCGCGAGGCTTTGCGGGTGCCAGTGGCGCATGGCGACGAAACTGCGATGGCCCGCGCCGAGCGCCGTCTCCAAGGCGCGCGCCTGGGCCTCGGTATTCGCCAACAGCGGCGAGGAGCCGCCGATGCGGTCATAGATGGCGCGCGCCGTCGGTGCGCGGCGCCACGCGATGAGCCCGGCGATGAGCCCGCGCAGCGGCTGCGGCAGGGTGATGATCGCGGCGTCGTTGAAGAGATTGAACAGAAACGGCCGCACCGCAGCCGGCGCATCCGGGCCGCCGAGATTGAACAGCACCACCGCGCATTTGCTCATCGCGCCACGGCTTGCGGCACCGGCGCTGCGTGGCGCACCAGCTCGATCAGGCGCGCCACGTGATCGGGCGGCGTCTCCGGCACGATGCCGTGGCCGAGGTTGAAGATGAAGGGACCGCCGGCGAACGCATCCAATATGGCCGCGACCGCCGCGGCCATCGCCTCGCCGCCGGCGACCAGCAGCAGCGGATCGAGATTGCCCTGCACCGGCCCGATCGATTGCAGCGTCTTGCGCGCGATGCCCGGCGGTACGGTGGTGTCGAGGCCAAGCGCGGTGATGCCGGTCTCGAGGAAATAGCTGCGATACATGAGGCCGGCGCCGCGCGGGAAGCCGATGATCGGCAGCCCCGGGTGCCGCTCGCGCAGCGCCGCGACGATGCGGCGCGTTGGCTCGATCACCCAGCGGCGGAAGGACGTCTCGTCGAGCACGCCGGCCCAGCTGTCGAAGAGCTGCACCACCTCGGCCCCGGCTGCGACCTGTCCTTGGAGGTAGCCGATCGTCGCCTCGGTCAGCAGGCCAACAAGCGCGCCGAAGCCCGCCGGGTCGGTGATCGCCCAAGCTTTCACCTTCGCGAAGTCGCGGCTCGAACCACCCTCGACCATATAGGTCGCAACCGTCCACGGCGCGCCGGCAAAGCCGATCAACGCGGTCTGCGCCGCCACCAACGACGCCACGCGCTCGATAGTCCGAAAGACCGGCGCGACGCGCTCGGCAAAGTCGTCGAGCGACAGGCGCTCGGCCTCCAGCGGTCCGCGGATCGGCGCCAGCACGGGTCCTTCACCCTCACGGAAGCGCACGCTCTGGCCGAGCGCATGCGGCACGACGAGAATATCCGAGAACAGTATGGCGGCGTCGAGCGCATAGCGCCGCAACGGCTGCAGCGTCGCCTCGGCGGCGAGCTCGGGTGTGAGGCACAGCTCGAGGAAATTCGGCACCTGGTGGCGCAGCTGGCGGTATTCCGGCAGGTAGCGCCCCGCTTGCCGCATGAACCAGACCGGCGGCGGCGACACGGCGACGCCGCGCAGCGCCTGAAGCAAAGGCTTCCCGCCGGTTGCGGCGCTCGTGGCACGGGCCTCTCTCATGCGCCTCTCTTACCCCTTCTATTCTAGAATCTAAAGGTAGAGGTAACAGTAGTGGGGTGGATCATGGGGATTGATCGCAAGGCCCGATTTACCCCGGCCGCGCCGCGTGCGACCAGAAAGTGGCGGCGGGACAGTGTATAAGGCGAGGACGGAAGCGACTGCGCCCTCGGCTGTAGTGCTCGACGTGGGGTCGGAAGACGGTGGAAAGCGGGGAAGACGGAATGGCAGCCGGCGGTTGTCCCGATAACCGGGAGGGTTCGCGCAGGTTATCCCGAGCGGTATGGCGTGGCGATCACGGCCAAGGTGAGCGGGGACAGAATCGGCTGCAACGGTTCAAAGGCCTGGTCGGCCGCCGGTTCGGTCCGGTTTTCCACAGCATCTGGCGGGTTATCCCATGACGCGCTTTCACCTTCACCTCGTCTCCGACGCGACCGGCGACACCGTTCATTCCGTGGCGCGCGCCTGCCTCGTGCAGTTCGAGGGGGCGGAGGCGATCGAACATATCTGGTCGATGGTGCGCACCAAGAGCCAGATCGAGCGTGTCATTGCCGGCGTGCAGGCCAATCCCGGCGTCGTCCTCTATACCCTCGTCAACGAGACGCTGCGCCAGCCGCTGGTCGATGGCTGCCGCCGCGTCCAGGTGCCGGCCATCCCGGTGCTCGATCCGGTGATCGGCGCGCTGGCCGCCTATCTCGGTCGTCAGAGCCGCGGCCTGCCCGGCCAGCAGCACCTGCTCGACAGCGAGTATTTCCAGCGCATCGACGCCATGACCTTTGCGCTGGCGCATGATGACGGGCAGTCCGCCTGGGGCCTCAACGAGGCCGATGTCATCCTGGTCGGCGTGTCCCGCACCTCAAAGACGCCGACCTGCATCTATCTCGCCAATCGCGGCATCAAGGTGGGCAACGTGCCGGTGGTGCCGGGCATGCCGCTGCCGCCCGAGCTTTTCGCGGCGACACGACCGCTCATCGTCGGCCTCACCAACGATCCTGAGAGACTCATCCAGGTGCGGCAGAACCGCCTGACCATGCTGCATCACGAGGACCGCACCGACTATACCGATGTCGAGGCGGTGCGGCAGGAAGTGGCGCAGGCGCGCCGGCTCTTTGCCGAGCGCCACTGGCCGGTGATCGATGTGACGCGGCGCTCGATCGAGGAGACGGCGGCGGCCATCCTCAAGCTGCTGGCGCGCCGCCAGGGCCAGGACGCATGACCGGGCTCGCCTTGCGGCCGGTCGTGCTCGCCTCGGCAAGTGCGGCGCGTGCGGCCATTCTCGCCCATGCCGGGATTGAGGTGCTGCGCGATCCCGCTGGCGTCGACGAGGACGAGATCAAGCGGTCCTTTCGTCGCGAGGGCCTCGATGCCGCGAGCTGCGCCACGGCGCTGGCGGAGACCAAGGCGACGCGCGTCTCGGAGCGCCATAGCGACGCGCTCGTGATCGGCGCCGACCAGATGCTCGACTGCGCCGGCACCTGGTTCGACAAGCCGCGCGACCGAGACGAAGCGCGTGCGCAGCTCATGGCGCTGCGCGGCAAGCGGCACGAGCTGGTCAGCGCCGTCGCGGTGGTGCGCAACGGCGCGGTGATCTGGCGCTTGGTCGACCGCCCTCGCCTCACCATGCGCGCCTTCAGCGACCGGTTTCTCGACGCCTATCTGGCGGCGCTCGGCGACGACGCGCTCGCTTCCGTCGGCGTCTATCAGCTCGAAGGGCTGGGCGCGCAGCTGTTCGAGCGGATCGAGGGCGATTACTTCTCGATCCTCGGCCTGCCGCTGCTGCCGCTGCTCGACTTCCTGCGCGGCCATGGCGTGGTGACGCCGTGAAGCGCGCGGGCGTCATGGGCTGGCC
>DASWFH010000250.1:0-5001 GCA_036394355.1 Allostellaceae bacterium
GCCACGCATCATCGGCGTCGTCACCTCGCCCACCGGCGCCGTCATCCGCGACATCCTCCACCGCCTCAACGACCGCTTCCCGCGCCATGTGCTGGTGTGGCCGGTGGCGGTGCAGGGCGAGGGCGCGGCCGAGCAGGTGGCGGCGGCGATCGCCGGCTTCAACCGGCTGTCGCCCGGCGGCAAAGTGCCGCGGCCCGATCTCCTCATTGTCGCGCGGGGCGGCGGCAGCCTCGAGGATCTGATGGCGTTCAACGAGGAAATCGTGGTCCGCGCCGCGGCGGCCTCGGCGATTCCGCTGATCTCCGCCGTCGGCCACGAGACCGATACGACGCTCATCGATTACGCCAGCGACAGGCGCGCGCCGACGCCGACTGCAGCGGCCGAGATGGCCGTGCCGGTGCGCCTCGACCTCATCGCGGAGCTCGCGGCGAAGGCGACGCGCATCGTCTCCGGCCTCGCGCGCTTCCTCAGCGAGCGCCGCACGCTGGTCGAGGGGCTGGGACGCGGCCTGCCGGATCCGCGCAGCCTGCTCGACACGGCCCGGCAGCGGCTCGATGATCGCGCCGAGCGCCTCGAGCTTGGCTTGCGCCAGGCGATCGCGCTGCGCCGGCAACGGCTGGAGACCGCCGGCGGACGCCTCAGCAAAGGGCTGCTCGAGGCGCAGCTCGTACGCGCGCACGAGCGGCTCGCCGATGCGCTGCCGCGCCTCGAGCAGACGCTGCGCCGACTGGTGGACCACCAGCAGCACCGGCTCGAGAATGTCGGCGGGCGGCTGGAAGCCTATCGCCAGGCCGTCGCGAAGATCTTGGCGCGCGGCTACGCCATTGTCCGCGATGCCACCGGCAGGATCGTCGACTCGGCGCATGGGATCGCCGCTGGCGACGCGCTGACGCTCATCTTCCACGACGGCAAGATCACGGTGACGGCGGAAGACGCCGCCAAGCAGCCGCGCGCCCGGCCGAAGAAACCGTCATCCCCCGATCAGGGGTCGCTGCTGTGAGACGTGCCGCAGTAGCAATCTTGGTCGCGCTGATCGCCGCTCCGTCCTGGGCCGGAACGTTGACCCTTGAGGGCGCCATCGAGCAGGGCGCTCTGGTGCGCGGCAAGATCGATCCCGGCGCGCAAGTGACGCTCGACGGCCGCGCCGTGCGCGTCGCGCCCGATGGCGGCTTCATCTTCGGCTTCGGCCGCGACGCGCCCGATCACGCCGCGCTCGAAATCACCTTCGCCGATGGCAGCCGCGAGCATCGCGATCTCGCGGTTCAGGCGCGACACTACGATGTGCAGCGCATCAACGGGCTGCCCGAGCAGCAGGTATCGCCCGATGCGGTCACGCTCGAGCGCATCAAGCGCGAGGGCGCGGTGATCGCGCGCGCGCGCGCCGCCGACACCGACCTGCCGTTCTTCGAGGAGCCGCTGCATTGGCCGGCGACCGGTCCGATCTCCGGCGTCTATGGCAGCCAGCGCATCCTCAACGGCGAGCCCCGCGCGCCGCATGGCGGTGTCGATGTCGCGGCGGCGCGCGGCTCGCCTGTCGTCGCTGCCGCCGGCGGCACCGTGACGCTGGCCGAGCGCGATCTCTTCTATACCGGCGGCACCGTCATCATCGATCACGGCTACGGTCTCGCCACGACCTACCAGCACATGGACAGCGTCGCTGTGACGGCCGGGCAGCATGTCGAGGCGGGCGAGCGCGTCGGCACGGTCGGCGCCACGGGCCGCGTCACCGGCCCGCATCTCCATTGGTCGCTCAACTGGTACGACGTGCGCCTCGACCCGATGCTCGTCGCGGGACCGATGCCGGAACCACGCTGAGCGTCATCCTTCTCGGGTCGTGTCATTCAGCTTGCGCGCTGACGCGCTCGATGAGGCGATCCAGCGCGGCGAAATCATCGAATTCGGCGGTTACCGAGAGCACCTCGACGCGGGCGCGCCATTCTGCGGGCAGGCGAACCGCGTCCTTGGCGGTGGTGACCAGCACGGCGTGCGCTGCTTGCGCCTCGGCCAGAAGGCGCTGCAGCTCCGCCGCGCGGTACGGATGGTGATCGGCAAAAGCGTGACGCGCCGCGAGCCGTGCGCCGATGCCTTCGAGCGTGGCGAAGAACTTTGCGGGACGGCCGATGCCGGCGAAGGCGACAACGGCACGGCCGGCCAACGCGCCGGCATTCTCCGGCACGAGGCGCGCGCGCAGCACGGTCTTCCCGGCGAGCAGCGGGGTTACGCCGGCACCGTCCTCGCCCATGAGCACCACGGCATCGGCGCGGGCGAGACCGGCGTCGAGCGGCTCGCGCAGCGGACCCGCCGGCAGCACGCGGCCATTGCCGAACCCGTACCCGCCGTCGATGACGAGCAGCGAGAGATCCTTGGCCAGCGTCGGGTTCTGCAGCCCGTCATCGAGCAGCAGACAGCGAGCGCCGGCGGCGACGGCGGCTCGCGCGCCCGCGACCCTGTCGCGCGCGATCCACGCCGGCGCGGCCGCGGCGAGGAGCAGCGCCTCGTCGCCGACTTGCGCCGCATCGTGTCGCGCGCGATCGACGGCGACGGGTCCAGCGAGGCTGCCGCCATAGCCGCGGCTCAACAGATGCACCGCATGGCCGCTCGCCTGCAGTCGCCGCGCCAGGGCGATCGCGACCGGCGTCTTGCCGGCGCCTCCGGCCACCAGATTGCCGACGCAGATGACCGGCACGGGCGCGCGCCAGGGATGCGTCCAGGCTTGGCGCGCGGCGCCGGCGGCGGCATAGGCCCAGGCGAGCGGTTGCAGCAGATCGGGAACGAGGCCGGGGCGGGCCCAGAACTCAGGCGTAGGCAGACGCGGCATGCGGCGTCAGGCGGTCGAGCCAGGGCGCGATGCGCTCCAGCACCGCATCGAGCACGGCGCGGTTGTTCGCGGCCACATCGAGCGCCGCGGCGGCGCGGCGCGCGCGCTCGGCCGGGTCGCCGATGAGTTGCGCGACCGCCGCGGCGAGCTCGGCGCCGTCGCGCACGGTGAGGGCTGCCCCGGCGGCGGCAAGATCGCGGGCGATGGCGGCGCAATTGCTCATATCCGGCCCGTGCAGGAGGGCGCAGTCGAGCAGCGCCGCCTCGAGCGGGTTGTGCCCGCCCATCGGCGCCAGCGAGCCGCCGATGAACGCGATCCCGGCGAGGCGATAGAACAGGCCGAGCTCGCCCAGCGTGTCGCCAAGATAGACGTCGGTCGCCGCATCGATCGGCTCGGCCAGCGAGCGGCGGGCGACGCTGAAGCCCTCGCCCTTCAGCAGGGCTGCGATCGCGCCCGCGCGTGCCGGGTGGCGCGGCACGATCACCGTCAGGATATCGGGCCGGCGGCGCTTCAGCGCACGATGCGCCGCCGCCGCTGCTTCCTCCTCGCCGTCATGGGTGCTGGCGGCAAGCCAGAGCGGGCGGCCGCCGGCCTGCGCGGCGAGGCGCTCAAGCTCGGCCTCGCTCACCGGCAGCGGACCGGCCGCCGATTTGAGATTGCCGACGCACTGCGTGCGTTGCGCGCCCAGCTGGCGCAGCCGCTCGGTCTGCACCACGTCCTGGCCGAGGCACAGATCGAAGGCGCCGAGCAGCGGGCGGATGACGCTGGGCCAGCGCTGCCAGCCCTGGAACGAGCCCGCGGACATGCGCGCGTTGACGAGCACCAGCGGCACGCCGCGCGCCTTGGTCTCGAGGATAAGGTTGGGCCACAGCTCCGACTCCACCCAGAGCGCCAGGTCGGGCCGCCAATGATCGAGGAAGCGCCGCACATAGGCGAGGCGGTCGACCGGCACGTATTGGTGCCAGGCGCGGCCTTCCGGTAGGCGCGCGCCAAGCAGGCGCGCGGAAGTCACCGTGCCCGTCGTGACCAGCACCGATAGGGACGGGCGCCGGGCCATGAGCTCGTCGATCAGCGCCAGCATCGACACCGCCTCGCCGACGCTCGCCGCATGCACCCAGACGAGCGGCCCTTCCGGCCGCGCCCGGCTCGCCACGCCGCGGCGTTCGGCGAAGCGGCTGCGATCTTCCTTGCCGGCGGCGAGGCGGCGGATGAGGTACAGCATCACCACCGGCCCGAGCGCCGTCGTGAGGGTGCGGTAGAGCGTGAGCGCGCTCACGGCGTTTCGCCGCGCGCGGTGCGGCGCATGGCGCGCAACGCATCGCGCTCCAGGGTGCCGGGCGTGATCGCCTCGCGGCCGACGCGGCGGTCGGCCTCGGCGGTCTGGGCGATCATGCGCTCCTCGATGCGCCAGCGCCAATTCTCGATCTCGGCATCATCGAGATCCGGGGGCACGACGATCGGCTCGCCCCAGAGATAGATGCCGCGACTCCAGGGCAGCGGCAGATGAAAGCGGTCCCAGGTCTTGAGCACCCAGCGCCAGCGCGTCGCATAAGTCACGGGAACGATCGGCGCGCGCGAGATCTTCGCCGCGATGACGATGCCGCTGGTGGCGCGCATCGCCGGCCCGTTGGGGCCATCGGGCGTGATGCCGACGCAGTCGCCTTCCTTGAGATAGCGGATCATGGCACGCAGCGCGCCCGTGCCGCCCTGGTTCGACGAGCCGGCGATCGAATCGACGCCGAAATAGCGCACGGCGTCGGCGATGATGCGGCCGTCGCGGTGACCGGAGATGAGCATGTGCATGGGCGCGAGCCGCCGCCACGCCATCGGGATCATCAGCAGGCGGCCGTGCCAGAAAGCGAGGATGAAGGGCCGGTTCTCGGCGCGCAGCCAGCGCGCCACGTCCGCGCCCTCGACCGTCCAGCGGCTCGTCGCATAGACGAGGCGGATGTAGAGATGGATGAGCCAGCACAGGAAGCGCCGGACCGTGTCCGAGCGCAGCAGCCGCTTCGTCTGCTCCTGCATCGCTCAGGCCCCGACCGCCCGCGCACCGCGCGCCGAGCCGGGCATCCCCTCTTCGGCGAATTGCAGCGCATAGAGCCGGGCATAGATGCCGTCGCGGCGCAGCAGCTCGGCATGGGTCCCGGTCTCGACCACGCGGCCGCCGTCGACGACATGGATGA
>DASWFH010000251.1:0-1619 GCA_036394355.1 Allostellaceae bacterium
CGCCCGCGGGCTCGGCGAGATAGCCGTTGACGCTCTTGCCGTCAGGCCGGTTGAAGGTCACGTTCTTTCCCATCGGGATCTCCTTCTCGTGTAAGCGCCCAATTCTGCCTCAACCGGTCGGCGCGTCGAAGAGCCGGCCGACACCCGCGGTCACCGCCATGGCGAGCGCGCCCCAGAATGCGACGCGCACCGCGCCGCGCGCGACCGGCGCACCCGAGGCGCGGGCGGCGAGCACGCCAAGGATGACGAGCGAGACCAGCGAGGCGCCGGCCACAAGCGGGATCAGCATGGATCGGGGGCCGAGCGCGGTCACGGCGAGCGGCAGCGCCGCGCCGAGCGCAAAGCTCGCCGCCGATGCGAGCGCGGCCTGGAGCGGACGCGCCTTCGCGCGCTCGGAGATGCCGAGCTCGTCGCGCGCGTGCGCGCCGAGCGCATCGTGCGCCATCAGCTGCTCGGCCACCCGCGCCGCGAGCGCCGGCTCGAGGCCGCGGCGCCGGTAGATCGCGGCGAGCTCGCGCTGCTCGCCTTCGCTGTCCGACCTGAGCTCGCGCCGCTCGCGGTCGATCTCGGCGCGCTCGTTGTCGCCCTGCGAATGCACCGAGACGTACTCGCCCGCGGCCATCGACATCGCCCCGGCGACCAGCCCCGCGAGCCCCGAGAGCACGATATGCGCGTGCGGCGCGCTCGACGCCGCGACGCCGACGATCAGGCTCGCCGTCGAGACGATGCCGTCATCGGCGCCGAGCACTGCCGCGCGCAGCCAACCGATGCCGCTGCGATGCCGTTCACGATGGCGCATGTCGGTTCCCTTCATGGCGTAGCCCAGCGGATGCCGGCAAACCCCGGCTCGATCTGCCATTCGATGTCTTCATCCGAGAGCCAGGCGCGCTCCCAGGGATGGTCGAGCTGGCTTTCGTACGCCGGCCGCTCTTCTCTCACGCCCGCGGCCCATTCCGCCATGTGGCGCGCCTCGGTGGCATCGAGCCGGAAGCTGAAGCCGTAGCCGACGCGGCCGTCGGGCGCAATGGCGCGCGCCACGAGAACCTCCTCGCCGGTGGCGAGCCGCATCGAGTGCACGTGAAGGTAAGATGGCCGCATAAAGCGCATTCTGCCCTGACGCGATGAAAGAAAAGCCGCGCATCGCCCACATCGCCGGTTCCAACGCCACCATCGCCAACTCGGCGGCGCTCGTCACCAGCAACAAGGCGCGCGCCGAGCATGGCCTGCCGGTGATGCGCGACGAAAGCGGCAAGCCGATCCGCTTCGACGCGCTCAGGCCGCAGCGCCTCGCGGCGCCGGCCAAGGTCTACGTCGAGCAGTTCAGCGCGCATCCGCTCGAGCGCGACGCCGCCGAGCTCTATGGGCCGCCCGACGGCTACCTGGATGGCGCGGGCAATTTCCATCGCAGCCGCACGGGCGACAGCGATGTGCCGGTCTACGAGGTGGTGCTAAAGCCGGAGGACGGCGTCTATCCGCTGCCTTATATGGCGCGCCAGGCCGACGGGCGCGCGTGGGAAGACGACGGCGCCGATCCGCTGGCGCCGGCGGCGCGCTCGCGCCAGCCGTTCTATCCCGATGGCGAGCGCCTCTTCGAGGAGATCGATCGGCTGGGTATCGAC
>DASWFH010000252.1:0-10855 GCA_036394355.1 Allostellaceae bacterium
GGCGACGCTTACTTGGCGATCAGCTCATCGGCCATGACACGGGCGTGGCCGTGGCCGTTATGGGCGAGGCCGATCGCCGGCGGGTAGAAGCCGTGCCCGGTGGCGAGCAGCGCCGCTTGCGTGCGGTTCGACACGTGGAGGCGCCTGATGATCTGCTTCACATGCGCCTTGACCGTGCTCTCCGACATCGAGAGCGCTTCGGCGATGAGCTTGTTCGACTTGCCCTGGCTGATGTAGCCGAGCACGTCGCGCTGGCGGCGGGTGAGCTCGGACCACGGCTCGGCCGGCGCCTCGGCGCCGCTGGCGAAGCCGTTGTGCCGCGCCGGCGCCTCGATCAGCGAGGACGGCACGTAGACGCCGCCCGCCAGCACCAGCTTGAGCGCGCCCATCAGCACCTTGAGGCTCAAGCTGGCCGGCAGGAAGCCCCGCGCGCCGGTGCCGAGGATGGCGCGGGCGCGCTGCGGGTTGCCGTTCTCGGCCACCACCACCACCGGCGTCTGCGGCAGCACCTGGCGCACCAGCTCGAGCTGGCTGAGGTCGACATGCTCGGCCGTCGCCGCGCAGATCAGCACCAGGTCGAACTGCTCGCTCGCGGCGACGATGCGCAACAGCTCGTCGGCCGTCGCGAACTCGGCGATGTGCCAATGCGGGTTGTGCTGGGCGAGCGCCAGTTTGAGGCACTCGCGCCTGAGGCGGCTGCGGTCGATGATGGCGACGGCGCTCGCCGCCGCGGCCAGGGCGGTGTCGCTCTCCGACGCCGCCGACAGGTCCAGGTCGTTGCGGTCGAGACGTCCCACGCTCTCCTCCATCCGTAGCGCCGGGCCGCTTTATCCGAAAACCACCAGCGCCGCCCGCGGCGTCGCTCCGGGGTTTCTCGGCCCGTGCCAAGACAGGATCGCCGGTTGGGTGACCCGGATGAAGTAAGGTTTTGTAAGTTTGTGTATCAGAATGTAATCCCATGGGGGCAGGTGCAAACGGAAGACCCCTTCCATGGGACGCAGCGGCCACGAATACGCGCGTTCTCTTCCGAGCTGCCAAGCGTGGCCCTTAACCAGCCATTCATCGCTCTCGGGACACGCTGTGCAAACAGCTTTCTGGCGCTTTCGCATGACCCCGCCGACGCAACCGCTGGCTTTGACCGCGACGCATCTTGGACTTGCTCGTTTGAGCCATGAGCCCCCGCGCGGAGCGTGAGAGGCCGCGGCTTGAGAAAAAACCCTGGTTGCGCGATCCTTGGCCGGCGTCCGGGCAGCAGTGACCGCTGTGTGGCGCGGAAATCGGGCCGCCGATCGGATCCGCCGACAGTAGTGACGACAGCGCGGCAGGGCGCATGAGCGAGCAAGGGCCACCCAGCGAGCAGGATCTCCACGCTTACATCGACGGCTACCTCGACCCGAAGGACGCGGCGCGTGTCGCCGCTTATCTTGCGCGTCACCCGGAGGCCGCCGCGCTGGTCGAGGCCTACTGCGCGCAAACCGCCGGCCTGCACGCGCTTTACGACAAGATCCTCGACGAGCCGCTGCCCGAGCCGATGCTCGCCCTGCTGCGCCGCCGGCGCTCGGCGGCGATATCGCGCCGGCTCACGGTCGCGGCGGCGGCGCTGGCGCTGTTGATGGCGTCGGCGGCCATGGGTTGGTGGTTCAACGAGCTCCGCCATGGCCGCGAGGCGGCGGGGCCTGCCGCGCTGGTGGCGGAGGCGCAGCGCGCGCATCGCCTGTTCACCGGTGACGAGCCTTGGGCCAGCGATTTCGGCGCCCAGCGCTACGCTGACCTTGCGCAATCCTTGAGCGAGCGCATCGGCGCGCCCGTGACGCTGCCGGAGGTCGAGCGCGTCGGCCTCAGCCTGCGTGGCGTGCGCCTTGTGCCGAGGTCCGCGGGCACCGCCGCGGTGATCGTCTACCGCGACGGCACCGGCCGGCCGGCCTCGCTTTTCGTAGCCACCGTCGCGACCGCCGATGCCCCGCCGCGTGCCGACAGCAGCGGCGATGTCACCACCCTTTATCGCGTGGCGAATGGGGTCGGTTATGCCTTGACGCTGTCGCGCGCGGGCGCGGACCCCGCCGTCAAGGTCGCCTTCGGGATGCAGACGGGGCCGTGACGAGCGCCACATCGAGGTCATCAAAACGGGGCCCGCGCGGCCCCTTTTCTTTGCGCGCGCGGCGGGGCGATGCCACACTGCGCGGCAAAACGACCATTGGGGAGGACGAAGATGCGCCTCGAAGGCAAGGTGGCGATCGTCACCGGCGGCGGCTCGGGCTTCGGCGAGGGCATCGCCCGGCGCTTCGCCGAGGAAGGCGCCAAGCTCGTCGTCAACGACATCGACGATCGCGGCGGCGAGCGCGTCGCCGCCGCGATCGCGAAGGCGCAGGGCCGGGGCAGCGCGATCTACGTCCGCGCCGACGTGTCCGACAACGCTGCGATGTGCGCGCTGATCAAGTGCGCGCTTGAGCGCTTCGGCCGCATCGACGTCATGGTCAACAATGCCGGCATCACGCACACGAACGGGCCGATGCTCGACGTGTCCGAAGCGGTCTTCGACCGCGTCTTTGCCGTGAATGTCAAATCGATCTACCTGGCGGCGCTTCACGTCGTGCCGGTGATGCGTCGCCAGGGCAAGGGCGGCGTCATCCTCAACACCGCATCCACCGCCGGCATCCGCGCGCGCGGTGGGCTCACCTGGTATTGCGGCTCGAAGGGCGCGGCGATCATGGTGTCGAAGGCGATGGCGCAAGAGCTGGCGCCTGACCAGATCCGCGTCAACGCGCTGTGCCCGGTGGCCGGCGACACGCCGTTGCTGCCGCGCTTCATGGGCGGCGACACGCCGGAGCTGCGGGCGAAGTTCCTGGCGTCGATCCCGCTGGGCCGCTTCGCCACGCCGCGCGACGTCGCCAACGCCGCGCTCTATCTCGCCTCCGACGAAGGCGCGTTCATCACCGGCGTGGCGCTCGAAGTCGATGGCGGGCGCTGCATATAGATAGGCCTAGTCTAGTGCCGGAAGTGGCGCATGCCCGTGAAGACCATCGCGATGCCGGCCTTGTCGGCGGCGGCGATGACTTCGTTGTCGCGCACCGAGCCGCCCGGCTGGATCGCCGCGGTGGCGCCGGCCGCGATTGCCGCCTCGAGCCCGTCGGCGAAGGGGAAGTACGCGTCGGAGGCGACTACCGCGCCCTGGGCCGGGCTTTCCGTGAGGCCCGCCGCCTTGCCCGCCTCGGCAGCCTTCCACGCCGCGATGCGTGCGCTGTCGACGCGGCTCATCTGGCCCGCGCCGATGCCGACGGTGCCGCCGCCCTTGGCATAGACGATGGCGTTCGACTTGACGTGCTTGGCCACGCGGAACGCGAAGAGGAGATCGGCGACCTCCCGCGGCGTCGGCGCGCGCTGAGTCACGGTCTTGAGCTGCGCCGCTGCGACCTCGCCATTGTCGCGGCTCTGCAGGAGATAGCCTCCGGCGAGCGAGCGCAGCGTCACGCCCGGCGCGGCGGGGTCCGGCATGCCGCCGGTGACGAGCACGCGCAACGCCGTCCTGCGGCGCAGCGCCGCTCCCGCCTCCGGCAGGATCGCCGGCGCGATCACCACTTCGACGAACAGCTTGGCGATCGCCTCGGCGGTCGCCGCATCGAGCGGCCGGTTGACGGCGACAATGCCGCCGTAGGCGCTCACGGGATCGCAGGCGAGCGCTTTGTCCCACGCGTGACGCAGATCCGCCGCGATGGCCACGCCACAGGGATTGGCGTGCTTGATGATGGCGATGGCGGGCTCGGCAAATTCGGCGACGAGCTCGAAGGCGGCGTCGGTGTCGTTGAGATTGTTGAAGCTGAGCTCCTTGCCCTGGATCTGCTCCGCCGTGGCGACGCCGCGGCGCATTTCGCCGCCGGTGTAGAAGGCCGCCTGTTGATGCGGGTTCTCGCCATAGCGCAGCCGCTGGCTCAGGCGGCCGGCCAACGCCAGCACCGGCGGAAAGGTCTCGCCCTGCTGTGCAGCGAACCACGCGGCGATGGCGGCGTCGTAAGCGGCGGTGCGGGCATAGGCGAGGCCGGCCAGCCGCCGGCGCAGCGCCAGGCTGGTCGCACCGTTGGTCCGCGCCATCTCCTCGAGCACAGCGCCATAATCGTCGGGCTCCATCACCACCGTCACGTCCTGATGATTCTTCGCCGCGGCGCGGATCAGTGCCGGGCCACCGATATCGATGTTCTCAACGCATTCCTCGTAGGGCGCGCTGCGCGCCACGGTGGCGACGAAGGGATAGAGGTTGACCGCCAGCAGATCGATCGGGCGGATGCCATGCCGAGCGAGCGCCGCTTCATGCTCCGGCCGGTCGCGCAGGGCAAGGAGGCCGCCATGGATCGCCGGGTGCAACGTCTTGACGCGGCCATCGAGCATCTCGGGGAAGCCCGTCACATCGGCAACCTCGACGACCTTGAGGCCCGCCTCCGCCAGCGCCTTTGCCGTGCCGCCCGTGGACAGCAGCTCGACGCCGCGCCCCGCCAGGGCTTGGGCGAAGGGAATGATGCCGGTCTTGTCGGAGACGGAGAGGAGCGCCCGGGCGATCGGGCGGAGCGTGTCAGCGGCCATCTTCACCCCGGCGAGCAAGGGAAGCGACGATAATGCGATGGACGGGGGCGATCAAGCGGCGCGCCGGGCGTCCAGGGACCCGCAAAATGCGTTGGTGACGGCGAATCCCGCTTGGCTTCCTGGCGAAGCTGTACCATCGTTTTGGAGCGTTGCCAGAGAGCGCGGGAAGGCCTTACCGCCAGACGGCAATTTGTCGGCGGTTTTTGCTTCCCGAGCGTCGTCGATAGGACGTCCCTGGGAGGAAATGCGCGATGCGTCGTTGGATCTGCATGCTGGTGCTCGGCGCGGGCGTGACCGCGGCGAGCACGCTGCCCGCCGCCGCGAACAACATGACCCCTCGATCGCCGAACGTTGCCGCCAACGGCCATGTGCAAGGGCCGTTCCTGCGACACGACTTCTTTCGCCATCACCCCTTGCTCGGTCCGTTTGCCCTCGGCAGTCCGGTCGTCTTTCCGGGCGGATTCTTCGACGGCGACGTCATGCCCGGGTTCGCTTCCGGCACGCCGCCAGTGGTCGTGCTGAGCGGCCCGCCAGCCGCGCTGGAGCTGCCGCGGCACTCCGCGGTCGAGGAGCGGCCGAGCGTCGAAACCACGCTCGAGGGCGTCGTCATCGTGCGCGGTCCCGGCTCGCGCCACGTGGATCACTGACGGGTTTGCGCCAGCGTCAGCTCTGGCTGTCACCGTCCTCGGCCGGCTTCTTTGCCTCGCGGCGGAGCGCCCATTTGACGGTCGCCCCGCCGCTGCCGACGTGGCCGTCGAGCACCACCTGCTGCGATTTCCGCACATCGCCGCCGCCGAGATAGACGCTCTCGGCGAGGCTCATCACCGCGCCCTGGGCGCGCAAGCGCCAGCCCGTGCCGCTCGGCAGCCGCAGCAGCGCCGCGGCGCCGTCCTGCGTCAGCGAGGCCTGCACCTGCGGGTGGAGATGGAAGCGGATTGCGAAGCTCCGTCCCGCCGGTCCGGTCAGCCGGTCCTCGCCGCGCAAATCCTCGCCGTCGGCGGCAACGAAGAACTGCCGGGCGTGGGTCAGGCCGAACACCGGCTGATAGCCGTCATGGCTCGCCGACACCCAATGGCTGCCGCCATCCTCGATGCGCTCGCAAGGGACATGCGTCGGGCAGCGGCCGAGGCCGCCATGAGCGCCGATCTCCGAGGAATTGGTGTCGGCGACGATCAGCGTCGAATGGGCGGCGGTGGCGCGCGCGACGTTGCGCCAGTCAGAGCTGGTGCGCTGGTAGCCGCCGCAATTGACCACCAGCCGCTCGCGGCCATGGCTCATCTCGAAGGACAGGGTGCCGGCGTGCGCGTCACCGTCGAAGCCCGGCCGGGCGGGCACGCCGGTATCAGCGAGGACGAGGGTGCGGCCGGCTTGCGCGCGCTGGAAGCCGGCATAGGGTGCTGAAGGCGGCGGGCGACCCTTGGCGTCGGCGCGCGCCAGCACGCGGTCGGTGAGCGCCGTCTCGCCTTCATCCGCGCCGTTGAACAGCGCCAGCGTGCCGTCGCCATGGCGGAAGAAGCGCAGCATCGGCGCAGCGCGGTCGATGGCCGACTGCAGCGCAGCGGGCACCTCGACCTGGCGCGCGCGTAGCGCGGCGCGGGCGTCGACGAGATAGCGCAGCGCCGCGAGCTGCGCCGCCGGGCTGCGCGCGGCATGGCCGCCATCGGGCAGGATCTGCGCGACGATCTCGCGCGCGAGGCGCGCCAGCACGCGCTCGAGCCGGCGCTCGCCGCCGAGCGCCGCCACGGCCGCGACCAGGCCGCGCAGCGCGGCGAGGCGCTTCACGCCCATGGCTTCGCGCGCGGCGACGCGGGCGAGATGGCGCGCCTGGCGCGCGATGCTGGCGACGAGACGCTTGCGCGCGGCGGCCTCTTCCGCGCCGCCGGCGAGCGTATCCATGTGCTCGATCCAGGCGAAGAGCCGGTCGCCGGTCACGTCGGCGCGCCAGGCGATGGCGTCCCACGCGTCGCAGCGCACCAGCCAGTCGGCGGTCCAGCGTCGCGCCGCCTGCGCCGCCGTCGCCTCGCCGGTCGCGGCAAGATCCGCGAGCCAGGAAAAGCCATGCAGGCCGGCGAGCCATTGCGTCGGCATCGGCGCGGTCCATGGCGGCATCGCCGCCTGCGCCGTCTCGCCGGCAAAGCTGAAGGCGCCGGCGAGCAGCGCGGCGCCGCGCGCGGGATCGCCGGGCCAAGGCTGGTCGAGCCGCAACGCCAGCGCCGCCGGCGCACGGCCGAGAAGACTCAAATGATAGGGGGCCGAGCCGTAGAGCAGCGATCGCGACAGGCGCATCAACCGCCTTTGGGTGCCGCGCCGTCGCCGCGCATGCGCTTGATGTTGGCGGCATAGGCGGAAGCGCCGCCACTGAAGGTGGCCGTGCCCGCGACGAGGACATCGGCTCCCGCGGCGATGGCGGTGCGCGCCGTCTCGGGGTTTATGCCGCCGTCGACTTCGAGGTCGATGACGCGGCCCATCGCGTCGATGCGCCGGCGCAGCGCGCGGATCTTGTCGAGCTGCGACGTGATGAAGCTCTGCCCGCCGAAGCCGGGATTGACGCTCATCACCAACACCAGATCGACGGCGTCGAGGACGTTGTCGACGGCCGCGAGCGGCGTTGCCGGATTGAGCGACACGCCGGCCTTCTTGCCGAGCGACTTGATTAGCTGCAGCGTGCGGTGCAGGTGCGGCCCGGCCTCGGGATGGACGGTGATGATGTCGGCGCCGGCGGCGGCGAAGTCCGGCACGAACGGATCGACGGGCGAGATCATCAGATGCACGTCAAAGGCCAGCGTCGAATGCGGCCGGAGCGCCTTCACCACGCCCGGCCCGATGGTGAGGTTGGGCACGAAATGCCCGTCCATGACGTCGATATGGATGTAATCGGCTCCGGCAGCGGTGACCGCGCGCACTTCCTCGCCGAGCCGCGCGAAATCGGCCGAGAGGATCGACGGCGCGATCCGTATTGCTTGCTGCATGCCGTTTGGTAACAGGGAACGGGTTGGGCCGCAAGGCGGCGCCGAGCCCGCGACGGTTGTTCAGGCGGTGCGGACGAGGCGGGTGGCGAAGAAGCCGTCGATGCCGTCGAATTCCGAGAGATGGCTCGGCAGCGTGCGCAGATCGCCCTCCGGCGTCAGGCACTCGGCAAGGCCGCCGATTTCTTGCGGCGCGATCGGCCGGCGCGTCACCGGCGCGCCGCGGGCCATCAGCTTCGCCACCTGCTGCGGCCCCTCCTGCGGCTCGAGCGAGCAGGTGCAAAAGACGAGCGTGCCGCCGGGCGCGAGCATCTCGACGGCGGCGGCCACCAGCCGCTCCTGAACCGCGGCGAGCCGTGCCACGTCGTCGGGCGTCTTGAGATGCGGCACGTCGGGATGGCGGCGGATCGCGCCGGTGGCGGTGCAGGGCGCGTCGAGCAGCACGTAGCGCACCGGCTCCGGCGGCCGCCACGTGGCGGCGTCGGCGACCAAGCTCTCGACGGTGAAGGACAGGCGCGCGAGGTTGGCGTTGAGGCGATCGAGCCGGCGCGGCGAACGGTCGATCGCCGTGACGCGCGCGCCGGCGGCGGCGAGCTGCGCCGTCTTGCCGCCGGGTGCGGCACAGAGATCAACGACATGCTGGGCGGCGATGTTGCCGAAGAGCGTCGCGGGCATCGCCGCGGCGGCGTCCTGCACCCACCACGCGCCGTCGCTGTAGCCCGGCAGGCTCATGATCGCGCCGCCGCCGGTCCGGCGCAGCGTGCCCGTCGGCAAGAGGATCGCCTCGAGCTGGTCGCGCCAAGTCGCCGGGTCGCTCCGCACGGTGAGGTCGAGCGGCGCCTCCTTGAGATGGGCGAGCGCGATGCCACGTGTGCGCTCCTCGCCATAGGCCTGGCTCCAGCCGCGCCACAGCCAGTCGGGGGTGTCGAGCCGCGCCGCGTCCTGCTGCGCCACGAGCCCGGGGCCTTCCTGGCTCAGGCGGCGGAGCACGGCATTGACCAGCCCCTTGTGCGAGATGAAGCCGCGCAGCTCGGCGAGATCGACCGTGGTTGCGACAGCGGCATGCGGCGGCGTGCGCAGGAACAGCAGCTGCGCGATGCCCAGCCGCAGCATGTCGTGCACCATGGCCGCGCGCGGCGGCAGCGGCGTGTTGAGGCAATGCGCGATCAGCGCGTCGATCTGGCCAAGGCGCCGCAGCACGGTGGCGACGAGGAGGCGGGCAAAGGCGCGGTCCCGCGCGGGCAGGCCCGACATCTCGCCATTATCCTCGATCGCGTCGTCGAGCGGTCGCTTACGGCGCAATACCGCACCGATCAGATCGATGGCGACGCTGCGTGCGGTGGCAGGAGCCGTCTGGGTTGTTGCTGAATGTACTACCAAAGGATCCGTACCCCAAGGTTCCGGTGGTGTCGGCAAACGCCGGACTCCGGCAATTGTTCCGCGTCCGGTTTGATCAGGCAAGGCCGCGCGGTCGGGCGCCCCATGGGCCCGCTGGGTCGACACGAGCACCGGCGGAAGCCGCCATCGCCTCTAGCCGCCGCACGCGCTCCTCGGTCGAGGGGTGCGTCGCGAACAGGTTCTGAAGGCTGGCGCCGTGCAGCGGGTTGACGATGAAGAGATGCGCGGTGGCAGGGTTGCGCTCGGCTTCGGGCACTGCCGTGCCTCGCGCAATGACCTCGATCTTGCGCAACGCCGAGGCGAGCCACAGCGGATTGCCGGAAATCTCGGCACCACTGCGATCCGCCGCGTACTCGCGGGTGCGCGAGATCGCCATCTGCACCAGCAAGGCCATGACGGGCGCGAGGATCGCCGCGAGCACCGTGCCGCCGCCGCCGAGCGGCGAATTGCGCTCGCCGCTGCGTCCGCCGAAAAAGAAGGCGAAGTTGGCGAGCATGCTGATCGCGCCGGCGATGGTCGCGGTGATCGTCATGGTGAGCGTGTCGCGATGAATGACATGCGACAGCTCGTGGGCGATGACGCCGGCCACCTCGCGCTCGTCGAGCGCGTTGAGCAGTCCGCTGGTGACGGCCACCGCGGCGTGATGCGGATCGCGGCCGGTGGCGAAGGCGTTGGGCTGCGCGCCGTCGATGAGATAGAGCTGCGGCATGGGGATGCCGGCACGACCGGCGAGATCGGCGACGAGGTCATAAAGCCGCGGCGCGTCGGCGCGCGCGATCGGCCGCGCGCCATACATCGACAGCACCAAGCGATCGGCATTCCAGTAGGCGAACAGATTCGTCGCCGAGGCGACGAGCAGCGCGATCATCATGCCGCCGCTGCCGCCGATCAGATAACCGACGCCCATGAAGAGCGCGGTGAGCACCGCGAGAAGCACGCCGGTGCGGAGAAGGTTGGTCATGGCCAAACGGTCCTGTTCCTGCATAGCTGGCGCGCGCCGCGACCGTCGTCAAGCCTTGGCAAGGCAGACGAGCAAGCGCATATCAGTAGCGATGGCTGACCGCAAGAGCCCGTCCGAGCCGGCAGGCGCAAGAGAACCGCCGCGAGAGGAGCCCAAATCTCGCGGCGCGCCGGCGACGGCGCGCGAGATCGGCGGCCCCAAAGGGCCGGAGCCGACGCGCTACGGCGATTGGGAGCACAACGGTCGCTGCAGCGATTTTTGAGGCGGCGAGGTTTCCGCAAACCGCAGGCCGCACTTTAGCCGCGGCTCATTCCGCACCCGCCGGGCTGCCGACGCGGTGCGGGGTCCATGAAGGCGGGTCGCTCGCGGGGAAGCTCCCCTCCGAGGCGCGCTCGACTTCGTCGGCGATCGAGTGCCCGCCGCCCTTGCCGTAGCCGTGGGTCTCGCGTGGCCGCGCCGCGCCAGCGTCGCGAGTGTCGATGCCGAGCGCGCGATAGAGGCTGCAATGGCCGGTGAGCGCCCGTCCCAGCAGCAGCGCGCCGCCGATGGCGAGCAGCGTGTTGAGCGCGGAGGGACGCGCCAGGCCATAGCCCAACAGCGCCGTGCCGCCGAGCCCGGACGCGGCGCGCTCCACTTCGCCGACATTTCGCCGATCGGCGTACGCGGTATCAGGCATCAGGAAATCTCCCCAGGAGAGGACGGCGCTGCCAAAAAAACGGCCTCGCAAAGGGCAAGGTTCCGCTTTTGCGAGGCGCGCCGCATCGCGCCGCTCGGAATCGGGCGCGATGCGGCGTAAGCTGGGGCCTCGCAAGCAATGATCCAGCGGGAGAATGGCGATGGAGTACCGCGACAAGCATGTCGTCGTCACCGGCGGCACCGGCGCACTCGGCGGCGCCGTGGTCGCCGCACTGCTCGAGGCGGGCGCGTTGTGCCATGTGCCTTACATCCACGAGGCCGA
>DASWFH010000253.1:0-1970 GCA_036394355.1 Allostellaceae bacterium
CGTGAACGGACAGGTGGAGATGGCCGCAGCGTTCGACCGCGCCGGCTTTGAAGCAGTCGATGTGCACATGACCGACCTCCTCGCCGGCCGGCGCACGCTCGATGGCTTCAAGGGCTTTGCCGCCGGCGGCGGCTTCGCCTATGGCGATGTGCTCGGCGCCGGGCGCGGCTGGGCGAGCACGATTCTCTATAACCCCCGCGCCCGCGCCGAGTTCGAGAAATTCTTCGCGCGCCGCGACAGCTTCGCCTTCGGCGCCTGCAACGGCTGCCAGATGATGGCGGCGCTGAAGGAGCTGATCCCGGGCGCGGCGCACTGGCCGGCGTTCGTGCGCAACCGCTCCGAGCAGTTCGAGGGCCGGCTGGTGATGGCCGAGATCGTCGAGAGCCCGTCGATCCTGTTCGCCGGCATGGCCGGCAGCCGCATCCCGATCGTCACCGCGCACGGCGAGGGCCGCGCCCAGTTCTCCGGCGCTCCCGACTTGGTATGCATGCGTTATGTGAACAACAAGGGCGAGCCGACCGAGGTCTATCCCTACAACCCGAGCGGCACGCCGCAGGGCATCACCGGCCTCACCACCGCCGATGGCCGCTTCACCATCGTCATGCCGCATCCCGAGCGCTGCTTCCGCAGCGTGCAGCTGTCCTGGCGCCCGCCACGCCTCGGCGAGGATTCGCCGTGGATGCAGCTCTTCCGCAATGCGCGCCGCTGGGTCGGTTAATTCGGGGCCAGAGTCATAATTCAATGACCAAGATTTACGCAGCAGGATGGGCTGCCACCGTCGCGCTCGCGGTTTGGGGCATGGCGCATGGACAAGAGACTCCAAGGTCCAGCGTGGGCGCTACATGGTGCTCACGGGCCATTGCAACGACGTACGCATCGAACCTGCGAATCAACCTCCACGCGATGGGCGAGGGGGATTGGGTCACGTATATGAAGAACCTGAAGACGCGTCCGCCCATGCCGTGGTGGAGCGTCCTGCCGCCCGACCAGGAGCCGAAACCGCCATACATCCAGTATCCAATGCCAGCAAAGTGAGGAGAGAGCCGAAATGAGCATCGCGCGTCACGATCCGAGCAGCATCCTTTCCCAGGCCGTCGAGCACGGCAACACGGTCTATCTCGCCGGCATTGTGGCGAAGGACCTGGGCAAGGACGTGAAGGGACAGACCAAGGAGATCCTCGACGACATCGACCGCCTGCTCGGCAAGTGCGGCTCGCACAAGTCGAAGGTGCTGCAGGCGCACATCTGGGTCACCGACATCCGCAACCGCGCGCCGATGAACGAGGTCTGGACGACGTGGGTCGACGCCAAGAATCTGCCGGCACGGGCCTGCGTCGAGGCGAAGCTGGCCGATCCGCGGGCGCTGGTCGAGATCATGGTGATCGCCGCCAAATAAGTCCGCGCTGCCGCCTCGCGGGCTCATTACGATGGGCTTGCGGAGGGCGGCATGCTTGTCAGCGTCGGGGACATCAGCGCGCGCTGCAAAAGCTGCGGCGGCATAGATTTCAAGGTCCTGAGCGCCGGTGCGCTGCACCTCTCGAGCGCCCTGGTCTGCACCCACTGCGGCCGGGAAACCACCTACCTCGACCTGCTCGACTCGATCGGCGAGGAGGCGATGCGCCAGGCGAACGAGGCCGTTGCAAAGCTCAAGAAAGACGCCGCGCGCGGGCCGAAGTCGAAGAAATAGTCTTTCAATGTTTGAAGTTCTCCCGACAGCCCCGGCGCGCGCCGCTCTCTATCCTTGGGGTGTGAAGCCCCCGGCCGTGATGCTGATCGGAAAGAACGCCGCCGAAGCGACGCTCGCCACCGCGGCGCTCCATTGCGCCGGTGCGCGCATCGTCAGCTCGGCGCCCGATCTCGCGGTGGTGATCGAGGCCAAGTCGGCGGCGCGCCAGCCGCGCCGGCTGGGCGTGCCGCTGATCGCCATCGTGCCGCCCGGCGAGAAGCGCAAGGCGCTTGCCGCCGGCGTC
>DASWFH010000254.1:0-3916 GCA_036394355.1 Allostellaceae bacterium
CGTCGCTGCCGGCGGCCGCCGCAGCAGCTGCGCCGGCGTTGCCGCGAAGGTGGCGCGCCGCTCCTTGACGATCTGCCACGGCGGCAGCGCCGGGTCGCTCAGATCATAGGCGCGCACCACGTCGCGCCACAGCAGCGCCGCCAGTTCGTCGGCGGGCGTGTCGATGAAGCGGTCGGCGGCGCTGATGGTGACCGACAGCACTTCGCGCTTCCGGAACACCCACTCCGCGGCGCCGCCGACGATACCGACGAAGAGCGGCGACTCCACCGGCGCGGCGACCCGATAATGCGCGTTGACGATGGCGCGGAACTCGTCCGGCGCGGCGAGCCCCGGCAACAGCCGCGCCGCCACCGGCGCCGTCACCGCCAGCACCACCGCCGTGCCGGGCGCGAGCGATTCGCTGACCGCGTCGAAAGCCAGCGTCGCCACGCGTTCGCCGGCGAAATCGATGCCCCGCAGGCGCGAGCCGAACCGCACCTCGGCGCCGGCGGCGCGCAGCCGATGAAGCGCCGGCTCGACCAGGCTCTCGGACAGCCCGACCTCCGGCATCAGCGGCCGGCAGGCGCGGCCGCCGCGGCCGAAGGTCTCGCGCAGCACGCGTCCGAGCAGCGCCGCCGAGCCGTGCTCGACTTCGGTGTTGAGGGCGGCGACCGCGAGCGGCTGCCACAGGCGGCGGAAGATGGTCGCGCGGCGGTCGAGCACGTCGGTGACGGTGTCGTCGCGCCTAGCCATGGCGATGCGCAGCGCGCGGAGATAGTCGAGCGCGCGCGTTCCCGGCACGCGGCGCGCGCGGTCGAGGAGCCACCAGGGCAGCCTGCTCGCGCTGGGCCGCACCACCCAGCGCTCGCCGGTCGCAAGATCGAGGAAGGGATAAGCGGGCTCGTCGGGGCCGATCAGCGTGGCGGCCGCGCCGATGGCGCGTAGGTAATCCATCGTCGCGGTGTTGCCGGCGATGAGCAGATGGTTGCCGTTATCGATGCGGCAGCCGAGCGTCGTGTCGTCATAGGAGCGGCAGCGCCCGCCCGCCTGGCGCGCCGCCTCGTGCAGTACGACGGCGACGCCAGCCTCGGCGAGGCGCAACGACGCGGCGAGGCCGGCGAGGCCGGCGCCGACGACATGGACGCGGCGCAGTGCAGCGACTTGATCGGTCACCCCCCTCACCCTCCCGCCGCTCCGCGTCGGGCCCCTCCCTCTTCCGCAAGGGGAGAGGGGAATTTTCCACACGTTGGGTGGCCCCCCTCTCCCCTCGCGGGAGAGGGTTGGGGTGAGGGGGTTGGTCCAGAAGCACTCACAGCAAGCCGTGGCGCAACGCCAACCAGAGCTTGAGGCGGGAGGGGAGCTTGACGTCCCGGCCGAGATCGCTCCAGCCGCGGCGGCGCAGCCGGACGAGGATGGCGTGATAGACCGCGGCCATCACCGCCGCCGGGCGCATGGCGCGGCGCGGGCAGTCGCGCATCGCCGCCTGCGCCTCGGCGAAGTGCCGCTCGGCGATCTCGGCGAGCTGTTCGCACACGGCGCCAAGCCGCGGATGGCGCAGCACCGCCTGCGGCTCGCGCTCGGTGATGCCTTGCGCACTCAGCAGCTCGCGCGGCAGATAGAGGCGGCCGCGCGCCGCGTCCTCGGCGAGGTCACGCAGGATGTTGGCGAGCTGCAGCGCGCGCCCGAGCGAGCCGGCGACGCGGTCGGCTGCCGGCACATCGGTGCCGAAGATGCGCACCGAGAGCCGCCCCACCGCGCTCGCCACGCGATCGCAATAGAGGTCGAGCTCGGCCAGCGCGGGCGCGCGGATGTCGGCCGCCGCGTCCATCTCCATGCCGTCGATCACGGCAACAAAATCGTCGCGCCGCAGCTTGTAAGTGGCGGCCACATCGGCGAGCACGCGCGGCAGACCCGCGCCCATGCGGCGCGCATAGATCGCGTCGATCTCGCGCCGCCAGCGCGCCAGCTCGGCGCGCTTCACCGCCGGCGGATCGTTGCTGTCGGCGATGTCGTCCACTTCGCGGCAGAAGGCGTAGACGGCGAACATCGCCTCGCGCCGCGCCTCCGGCAGGAGCCGCATCGCCCAATAGAAGGACGTGCCCGCCGCGGCGACGCGCGCGCGGATGACGGCGCGCGGGTCGTCGGCCGCTTGCTCGAGCGCCGCGCTCACCCCTGCCCCCAGCGGCGGCCGCGCCAAAAGCCCGTGACCAGCGCACGCGCGAAATCGCCGCCGGTGAGCCCGACGCGCGCGGCCAGCGGGTCGCCGCGGCGCAAGCGGCGCGCCAGGCGCTCGGCGAGGCTGACGATCATGCCGGTCTCGCGGCGCAGGCCCGGGCTCTGCACCGTCGGCGGCAGGCCGCGCGCGGTGGCGATGAGCGCCTCGGTGCCGTCGAGCAGGCGGTCGATGACGCGGCGCAAGCCGGCGCTCGACCGCGGCTGCGCGAGATCGGCGATGCCGCTGCCGCAAGCGGCGAGATCCTGCTCCGGCAGGTAGACGCGATCGAGCGCGTGGTAGTCGGCGGCGCAATCCTGCAGGTGGTTGAGCACTTGCAGCGCGCTGCACAGCGGATCGGAGAAGGCCCAGGTATCGCGGGATTCGCCGTGCAACTCAAGCACCTGCCGCCCCACCGGCGACGCCGAGTAGCGGCAATAATTCATGAGATCGTCCCAATCGTGGTAGCGCCGCTTGGTCGCGTCCATGCGGAAGGCGCGCAGCACGTCGTGGCAATGCTGCGGCGTGAGGCGCGTCTCTCTGAGGCTCGTGCGCATGGCGACGGCGGCGGGCGCGTCATCGCCGGGCGCGCCGTCGAGCACCTCGCCCATGCGGTCGAGGCGGCGCAGCTTTTCGTCGGCGCTCAAATGCGGATTGTCGGCGATGTCGTCGGCCTGGCGCGCGAAGTGGTAGAAGGCATGCACATGCGGCCGCAGGTCACGGCGGATGAGCCAGGAGCCAACCGGGAAGTTCTCGTCCCGGCTGCCCTTGCCCGACGGCGTCTCGACACCCGCGGTCAGCTCTGACTGCGCCACTCGACCCTGCCCTTCCATTCGCCGCCCGCGCCCTGCCAATAGCGCCGCGCCGAGTCCAGCGTGGCCGCCAGATAAACCAAGGACGTCGCCGGCAGCAAGGGGGCCCAGAGCGGCGACAAGCCGTAGAACCGCACCATCGGCAGATAGGCCAGGCTCATCGCCGCCCACGCCGCCGCGGCGAGCCAGCCGGCGGCGCCGCCGGCGAAGGCCAGCGTCGGCGGCACGAGATATGTGACGGCGAGCCCTAGCACCGTGCCGGCGAGCAGCAGCGGCGAGTAGCGGAGCTGCGCATAGGCGGTGCGCGCGACCATACGCCAGATGTCGCCGAGCCGCGGATAGGGCCTGAGGCTCTTCGTCTCGCGCGTAAGGCCGAGCCAGGTCGAGCCGCCGCTCGCCTTGACCGCCTTGGCCAGCGCGCAATCGTCGATGAGGGCGCCGCGGATCGCGGCGAAGCCGCCGCCGCGCGCGAAGGCGCTGCGCCGCAGCAGCACGCAGCCGCCCGCCGCCGCCGCGGTCTTTCGGCGCGGGTCGTTCGACCAGGCGAAGGGGTAGAGCATGGCGAAGAAGAAGACGAAAGCCGGGATCATCAGCCGCTCGGCCCAGCTTTCGCAGCGCAGCCGCACCATCAGCGAGACGAGATCGCGCCGCTCTCCCTCGAGCCGCGCGACCAGCTCGGCGAGGTTGCTGCGGTGATGGCCGATGTCGGCGTCGGTGAAGAGGAAGAGCTCGGGCGGGTCGCCGCTCTCCTCGACCTGCCGTACGCCTTCGCCGAGCGCCCAGAGCTTGCCGGTCCAGCCCGCCGCCAGCGGCCGCGCGCCGAGCACGGCAAGCCGCTCGCTCTTGCCGAGGCGCGCCGCGGCCGTGCGCGCGATTTCGGCCGTGCCGTCTTCGCTGTGGTCGTCGACGAGCA
>DASWFH010000255.1:0-7859 GCA_036394355.1 Allostellaceae bacterium
CCCGCCATAGCCAACCAGGGCGATGACATAGGTGCCGAACCACGGCGTCAGCAGGATGCCGGCGCTGAACATGGCGTTGAACAGGGCAATCGGCGTCGTCCGCTGTTCGGGATCGAACTGCTCGGCCACCCAGACGCTGAGCACGGGATAGGCCACGCTGTAGCCGAGGCCGAAGGCGATGCCTGCCAGGGTCACCGGCAGCGCGCCCGCGGCGTAGGCGACCACCAGATAGCTCGTCGTCATGGCGCCCAGCCCGACCGCGACCACCCGCCGCCGCGTCCATGTCTCGAAGTACCGCACCAGCGTGAACCGCGCCGCGAACAGCACGACGGTGAAGCTGGTGAAGAAGAAGCCTAGCGGGACCGCCTTCTCCTTCAGCACCGACGCCATGTATGAGGGGATGAGCCCGTAGATCGCGCCGACCACCATGACGGCGATGAGCGGCTGCCGCAGCCCCGGCAGCATGGCCGTTTGCAGCAGCGGCAGCTGGCCGCGCTCGCTGGCCGCGCGATCATCGGTCAAGCCCAGGGTGAGCAGCGCGGCCACGATTCCAGGCCCCGCCCCGGCGACGAAGAAGAGGCGCTCTCCGAACGCGTTGAGATAGGCTTCGGCGAGCGGCGGACCGATCGCGTTGGGCAAGGGCACCATGCTGGCGTAGATGCCGAACAGATAGACGAAGCGCTCCTTGGTCAGCTTGCCCTTGGCGAAGGTCATCGCCGTCGGCATGAACAGGCCGTAGCCTGCGCCCTGCAGCACGCGCGACAGCACCGCGGCCGGGTAGTCGCCGATAGTGAGCTGATAGCTGAGGTGACCGGCGAGCAGCAGCACGATGCCGAGCCGCAAAGTCGAGAGGTTGCCGAGCCGCGCGGCGACGGCCGCCGCCACGAGCATGAAGACGATCACGGCGGCGCCATAGGCCGAGAGCACGATGCCGATCTGCGGCAAGGGCAGGCCGTGGCTCTCCATCACCCGCGCCAGCAGCGCGGTCTGCGACACCGTGGTGAAGCACAGGAACGTCGCCAGCGACAAGAGCCAGAATTCGACGCCGGCGCCGTGGTCGCGGAATCCCCGCATAAACCTCACGCCTGTCAGTCGCCTGCGGCGAGAGAGAACATCGCCGCGGCATCGCCCTGCTGCGCCGGCACCGCGCACAGCATCGATTCGATGAGCGAGAACAGGCTGCCGGTCACCTGGTTGTAGGTCGCCAGGATGATCTGCTCGATCGCCTGATCGGCGCTGCGTGGCAGCGTCTGGTGCCAGCGCCCCGCCGGCACCACGAGGTAGGAGCCCGGCCGGGAGACGTATTCCTTGCCCTCGATCACCGTCACCGTCTCGCCCTTGATGCGGTAGATGACCTCGATGAACTTGTGCACTTCGTGCGGCAGCTGGGCGCCGGCGGCGATCGTCGAATAGAAGATGCCGACGTCGCGCGTCTCGAACATCTTGCGGATGCGATGGATCGGCCCGTGGTGAGCGACGACCATGGCGGGCTTGTCCTGGATGCGCTGCAGGTCAATGCTCATATTCATACTCCATCAGCTCGTCGTCGCGGACCAGGAAGTCGAGGATTTCCTGCTCGAGCCGCCGCGGCTCGTTCACGCGCACATTGTGGCCGCACCCGGGAATCACCGCGACTGAGCTGTGCGGAAAGAGGTCGACCATTTCCCGGATGAATTGCGGCGGCGTCAGGAAATCGTATTCGCCCTGCACGAAATGCGTGCGGGTGGCGATGGGCTTCATGCGGAAGCGGGCGACGTAGTCCGGGTCATAGGAGCTGACCATGGCGCCTATATTGGCGCCGAGCCCGCGGCGCGTGTGCGTCGCCGCCAGCAGCTTCGCATAGCGCGCGAAGAAATCCGGGTCGCGCGTGAAGAAGCCGGGATTGAAGGCCCAGGGGACGAAGGTCTCGACGAAGGGGAGCAGGTCATGCGGCGGCGAGGCTTCGAGCGCGTGGCGCCACGAGCTGAAGATCGCCCGATAGCGCGGCGCCAGCTTTTCGTTGCTGGCGCCGATCAGCGCCAGCCGCAGCGCCTGGTCGGGATTGGCCGCGGCGAAATCGACCAGTATCCGCGCGCCCATCGAGAAGCCGACGCCGACGAACTGCCCGATGCGCAGATGCGCGAGCAGCTGGATGAAGTCGCGCACGTGGCGCTCGGTCTGATAGCCCTCGCCGCCGTCCTCGACCAATCCCTGGTTGCGCAGGTTGTAGGTGACGACGCGAAAATAAGGGGCCAGCGCGCTGGCGGTGTTGTTCCAGCCGTCCTTGGTGTCCGGCAGGCCGTTGACGAGGACCAGAGGCAGGCCGTCGCCGCGGACATCGTACGCCAGGGCGGCGCCGTCATCCGTCCTAAACATTGGCCGGGCCGTAGCTGTTGAAGAAAGCGCCAGGAAGCTGCTCGAAGCCGAAGAAGAGCAGCACTTCGGCGCCCGCGCCGCGCGCCGCGAGGGCGCACATCTGTGCCTCGCGAACGACGGAATAGGCGCCGCTCTCGAGAACCACTTCCTCATCGTCCTCGCTCAGCACGACCCTGCCTTCGAGGCACAGGATCAGGCTCACCAGCTGGTCATGGCCGATGAGGACCGGCCGGTCGGCGCCCAAGGTCAGGTGGAAAAGCCCGGTCTCCTCGCTTTCGAAGATCCGGCGCAGCGCCATATCGGGCAAGAGTGAACGCTCGAGCAGGGAGGCTTGCTCGCCGATCTCGCCGCCGACCACTTGTTTCATCGTCCCTCGCCCTCCGCCGGCCTCATGCCGCGATGCGCAACTTCTCGCCGAGACGCGCGAGCTCGCAGATGTTGCGCGCGCAGATGCGCTCCTGGTCTTCCGCCGGGAGCTTGAGCAGCTCGATCTTCCTGAGCTCGGCGCCGACGTGATGCACCGGCCCTTCCGAGCCGAAGATGATGCGGCGCGCGCCGATGCGACGCACGGCCTCCTGGATGGCGACGAAGGACCCGACCGAGGTCTCCAAGTAGACGTTCTCGAGGCGGCTCGCCAGCTGGATCGCCGACAGGTCGGTCGAGGCGAACCCCATATGGCCGAGGATGAGCTTGAGCTTCCGGAAATCCTTGAGCAGCAGCTCGAGCGCGTCCAAAGACGCATCGCCATGCAGCACGATATGCGTGTAGAGCGGCAGGTCGCGGCTGACGAGGTATTCGCACAGCTCCTTGACCCCTGGTGCCAGGAAGGAGACGCGGTTGACCAGCGGGTTGAGCTTGAAGCCGACAAAGCCCTGCGCTGACGCCTCGTCCCAATCATCCTGCATATGGAAGGCGGGGTCGACTTGGAAGAACCCCGAGAACTCCCGCGTGTATTTGCAGAAGACGGAGCGCACGAAATCATTGTCGGGAGCGCTCGTCGTCAGCGCTTGGCGGCCGCGCAGGAAATCGCCGAAGCCGAGCACAGGGATCATGCCGCCGGGCACGAGGATGGTGTGGTCGACATTGGCATCGGCCATGTAGCGCAAGGCGATGTCGACGCCTTGCTCGGACGGCAGGATGTGGCAATGAGCATCGATGATCATGGCACGCGCTCTTCCTCAAATTGACAGCGGTTGGCCGGTGCCCGTGCGAAGCTGCGCGCTGTCGATCACGTTGACTTGCAGCTCCGCCGCCTGCTCGGCCGGCGCCAGCCCACGCAAATCGGTGAAGCGGCCGCTCTTCTTCTTGGGAATGCCGAGCTTGTCGGCGAGCTTGCCGTGCGGCCGCACCTCGACATCGGCGACCAGCGACAATTCCTCGCGCAACGTCGCCTGCACCGCTTGCGCGATGTCGTCGAGCGCGGTGGTCGAGCCCCAGGCGCGCTCGAGAACGAGCTTCAGCGTATCGTCGGGGCGGATGACGAAGAGATACTCGTGGCCGACATCGGCATTGGCGTAGACGGCGTTCTCGACGTCCATCGGGAACACCTCGGTCTCTTTCTGGACGTAAGCATCGGCAACGCGGCCGCGGATGATGTAGGCCGGCGTCGCCTGGCCGCAGCGGCATTTGCCGCGCAGGCGGCGTGCGATGTCGCCGGTGCGGTAGCGGAGGACCGGCGCGTGGCTGCGGCGCAGCGTGGTGAACACGACCTCGCCCCAGCGATCGTCGTCGGGGCCGCGCGGCTGCAGCGTCTGCGGATTGACGATCTCGGTGTAGAGGAACGGCGAGGGCGGCTCGTGATAGCGCCCGAGCGCACAGGTCTGCAGCCCGGAATCCACCTCCGTCAGGCCGTAATGGCCGTAGACTTCGGCGCCGTCCCACAGCGCCTGCATGCGCGCCCATTTGCCGTCGGACATCGCCTCGCCGAGATAGAACAGCTTGACGATCTTGGTATCCTCCGGCGGCACGCCGCGCTCGCGAAGCGCATCGCCGTAGCGCAGGATCTCGAAGGGACGGCTGAACAGCACCTCCGGCTCGAGGCGGAGGAGCAGGTCGAGCGTCTTTTCCGGCGGGCAGATGGTCGAGCGCACCCCGCAGGGGATGACGGTGACCCCGGCATAGGGCAGCGCCATCTGGAAGCGGATCCCGGTGGGGTTCATCTCGAAGGCGAGCGCGACCATGGCGCGGCGCACGCGGTCCTTGCGCAGGCCCATCCACTGATCGAGGAACTCGCCGAAGCTCTTTGCCTTCTCGGCGGAGAGATCGGGGAACCCCGGCAGGAACGTGCCGCTCGTGCCCGTCGATTCGTAATAGGCCGCCGGCGCCGGACCGCCGTCGCAAACCGAGCCGAACGGAGCGACCTCGAGGAGCTCGGCGCGCGTCGTGAACGGCAGTGCGGCGATGTCCTCGATGCCGCGGAAATTCTCGATCTCGAGCCGATCGAGCTTGCGGCGATAGAGCGGCGAGCGGGCGCGGACGAGCCGCAGTATCTCCGCAAGGTTCGCGGACCGTTGCCGCGCCAGGTCGTCTAGTAGGTGACCAGCCATTCTTGCGGCCTCTTGTCGTCGAGCATCGCGGATTTCACGGTACGCACATTGGCGAATTTGCTCTGATCGAGCAGCGCCGCCTGGGCACCGCCGACCCGTACCAGCTCGACATCGATCATCGGCGATATCTCGGCACGCATCGCCGCCTCGATCTCGGCTTGCAGCCCCGCCCGGTTCGGATCGTCGACATCGGCCGTGACCGTCACCTTCAAGCGGTTGCCGTCGCCCTCGATCGGCTCGTAGAGCAAACGGAAGAGACCCGTGGTCGCCGGGAAGCGATAGAGGATCTCCTCGAAATCGATCGGCAGGCGGAAGCGCTCGCCGAACTGCGCCGCGTCGCGCAAGCGGCCCTTGACGTCGAGCCGCGGCGCGCGACGGCCGCACTCGCAGCGGCCGTAATGCAGCATGCCGAAATCGCCGGTGCGATAGCGGATCTTGGGCGATGCCTCGCGCGTCAAGGTGGTGATCACGATCTCGCCGCCGACGCCGCTGCCGACCGGCTCGCCGTCGCGCGGATTGATCACCTCGAAGAAGAAGTCGCCCTCGTGGACATGCATCTCGCCGGCGCGGCAGGTGAAGGTCGTCGCGCCGAACTCGGAGAGACCGTAGGTGTCGAATACCGGCACCCCGAAGGTGCTGCGGATCTTGGCCTTGCCGTTGTGCAGCGTCGCCAGGCCGCAGAGCTGGACGGCGCGCAGGTTGGCCAATTCGGTCTTCGGGTCCTGCCCCTCCATCTGCAGCAGCGTGCTGTAGACGAGCGGCAGCGAGGTCACCAGCACCGTCGCCTTGAGCTCCCTCAGCAGCTCGATATGCTTGACGTGGCTGCTCAGCATACTGCCGCTGTCGACGGTCACCGCCATGGCGCCGGCGGCGATCGTCGCCTGCATGAAGCCCAGCCCCGAGCTGGTCAGCGCGAAGGGCAGCGCGTTGACGACGACGTCGGTGCTGCTGAGCCCGAGGTCGGGCGAGAAGCGCCGCGCCACGTCGCGCTCGACATCGCCGCGCGTGAAGAACGAAGCGCTCCGCGTGCTGTGGATGGTGTTGCCGCTGGTGCCCGAGGATTCGAAATAGGCGACGGGCGCCTGCGGCGCGACGGCGAGGAAGCCGTTGGGATAGTTGCGGACGACGTCTTCTTTGGAGGTGAAAGGCAGGCCGAAGAAAAGCTCGCGCACGAGCTCCGGCGTCATCTGTTTGCCGCGGAAGTGCTTGCGGAACAGCCGGCCGTAGAAGAACGTGCGTTCGAACGCCCCGGCGACGCTTTGCCCCAGGAGCTCGCGCTGGCGCGGGCGGGCGTCGAGGTATGTCCTCGCATCGGCCTCGGCAGCCGGCGCCAGTTGTTCGCGCACCACTTGGCCGGCAGCCGTCTCCGGCTCGGACTCTTTCGTCGGCCAGCCCCGCGCTTCGGCTGTCCTGATCAGATCGTCCATGCCAACCGCCCCCCTGACGCAGTATGTCCACGAAACGGCACTCTACACTGATATGTGGCAGACGCACTATCGATAATTTCATCAATTATTAATGCACACCCGGTAGTAGCCGGCAGATGGGAGTTTTTCCCTGGCATTGCAGCGGCCTGTCCCTTGAGTCGGAGGTGAAGCATGGAGCGCACTCGTTCAGGGCGCGACGAAACCGCCCTGAAATGGTGCAGTTTTAACGTTGTTGTAAGGACTGTCGGATAACCTTTTGGTTGTGGTCGAGCCGGACGACCATGGGAATGAACCGGCATACTGAACCGCCAAGAAGGGGACGGCGCCACCCGGTCTCGCCGGCTGGGCTTGTGCGCCGCGAATGCTGATGATCTTCCTGAAGAAATTGCGCATCTCGTTCCGGCTGATGCTGTTCATCCCAGTGCTGCTCGTCGCGCTCTGCGTCAGCCTGTGGATCGGCCTCGACACGCTTAAGCGCAGCCTGATGAGCGACCGCCAGGAGATGACCAAGGAGCTGGTCCAGGTCGCTCTCGGGGTCGTGCAGTCCTGGTACGAGAAGGAGAAATCGGGCGCCCTGACGCGCGAGCAGGCGCAGGCTGGCGCCAGGGAGGAGCTGCGCCCCTTCCGCTTCGGCGACGGCAACTACTTCTTCGTCCAGAACTACACCGGCATCCCCTTCCTGAACCCGAACAAGCCCGAGCTCGAGGGCAAGAACCGCTGGGACGCGACGGACGCGGACGGGATCCACCACATCCAGTTGCAGATCGAGGCGGCCCGCGCCGGCGGCGGCTGGGTAAGCTATCGCTTCCCGCGGCCGGAGGGCCCGGACCCCTATCCCAAGCTGTCCTACGTCGTGGGCTTCGATCCGTGGCAATGGGCGTTCGGCACCGGCATCTACGTCGATGACGTAGACGCCGTCTATTGGCGCACCGCGGTCGAGTATTTCGTGCTCGGCGGCATCATTCTGCTGACCGCGGGCATGCTGGCCTTCAGCATCGCGCGCAGTATCAGTCAGCCGATGTCGGTCATCACCGATCGCATGGCGATGCTGGCCGACGGCAAGCTCGATGTCGAGGTGCCGTTCCTCGGCGAGCCCCACGAGATGGGCCAGATGGCGCGCGCCCTCCACGTCTTCAAGCTCAGCCGCCGCAAGGCCGAGGAGCTGACTTTGGCGCAGCGGGGCGAGCAGTCGTCGAAGCTGCTGCGCCAGGAGCGGCTGGAGCGCCTCATCGGCGAGTTCCACCAGCGCACGGCGCGCATCATCGAGGCGGTGGCGCGCGCGGCCGAGCATGTGCAAGCGCATGCGCGGACCCTGGCGCAGATGGCGAAGCACAGCCGCGCCAACGTCGCCGTCGTCAGCCACGCGGCGACCGAGACGACCAACAACGTACAGGCCGTGGCCGGCGCCGCCGAGGAGCTGTCGGCCGGCGTCGGCGACGTCAACCGCCGCGTCGTCAAATCGACCGACATCGTCCGCCGCGCCGTCGACGAGACCGACCGCACCAACGCGACGATGCGGGGCCTGGTCGAC
>DASWFH010000256.1:0-2523 GCA_036394355.1 Allostellaceae bacterium
ACGCTCAACAGCGTGGCATTTGGCGGCCTGCTGTTTCTGCTGTCGTCCGGTTTCTCGTTGATTTTCGGCCTGATGCGAATACCGAATCTGGCGCACGGCGCCTTTTTCATGCTCGGCGCCTATTTCGGATACACGCTGCTCCAGCTCAAGCTTACTTTCTGGCTGGCGGCCCTCGTCGGGGGGATCGGGGTTGGGCTCATTGGAATCGTTTTGGAGCGCGTGGTTCTACGCCGGCTCGCCGGCAATGAGCAGGGCCAGGTGCTGGTCACGCTTGGCGTCTCCTTCATCATCGCCGACATCTGCCTGTTGGTCTGGACCGGCGATCCAATGCCGCTGCCGGCGCCGCAAGCGCTGCGCACGCCGCTGCGCCTTGGCGGCTTCGCCTTTCCCAGCTACCGGCTGGTCGTGCTGGCGATTGCGCTTGCCGCGGCGTTGGCGCTCTACCTCCTGATGGAGCGCACACGGCTCGGTGCCATGATCCGCGCCGGCGTCGATGACATGGAGATGGCGCGCGGCGTCGGCATCCCGGTGTCGCGGCTGTTCACCACCGTTTTCCTGCTCGGCGCTACGCTTGCCGGAATCGGCGGCGCGCTCGGAGGGCCGATCCTCAACGCCTATCCCGGGCTCGACACCGACATGCTGCTGCTCGCGCTGATCGTCGTGATCCTGGGCGGCGCAGGAAGCCTGCTCGGCGCCTTCGTCGGCAGCTTCATCGTCGGCTTCATCTACAATTTCGGCATCGCACTGGTGCCCGATCTCGCTTATTTCGTGCTCTTCCTGCCGATGGTGCTGGTGCTGGTGTTCCTACCGCAGGGGCTATTCGGACGAGTGCAGATATGACGCGCCGCACCGCCGCCGCGCTCGCCGTTTGCGCGCTCGTTCTCATCGCCGTGCCGTGGATCATCGGCAACGAGTTCTACGTCAACATGGCGAGCCAGGTGCTTATCTACGCGCTGTTTGCGCTCTCCATCAACATGATGCTCGGCTATGGCGGCATGGTCTCGCTCGGCCACGCCGGCTATCTCGGCATCGCCGGATACGCGTGCATCCTCGCCACCGTGGCCGGCTATGACCAGCTCACGGCGGCGATCTTCGCGATCGCGCTCTCGACCACGGCGGCGGCCCTGTTCGGGGTGCTGTCGCTGCGTGCGCCTGGGCTTGGCTTCATCATGATCACGCTCGCGCTCGGGCAGATCGTCTGGGGCGTGGCCTACCGCGCCAATAATCTCACCGGCGGCGACAACGGCATCCGCCATCCGGCGCGACCGATGCCGTTCGGCTTCGACATCCGCGACGCGTCGAGCTTCTATTATTTCACGCTCATCGTCTTCGTCGTCGCGCTGTTCTTCATCTGGCGATTTTCGCGCTCTCCCTTCGGCGCAACCCTCACGGGCGCGCGCGATCAGCCGCGCCGCATGCGCATGCTCGGCCACAACGTCTGGCTCATCCGCTGGATCACGTTCGTCATGGCCGGTTTTTGGGCCTCGGTCGCCGGCGTCCTCTACGTCTACTACAATTTGTTTTTGAGCCCGCACGCGATCTCGCTGCAGCAATCCGCCGAAATCCTGCTGATGGCGATTCTTGGCGGCGCCAGCACGCTCGCGGGACCGATCGTCGGCGCCGCCATCATCACGCTCGTCAAGAACGTGGTCTCGACTTACGTCGAGCGCTGGAACACGCTGCTCGGCGTTATTTTCGTCGTGGTGATCATGTTCATGCCGCACGGTCTCGTGCCGGGTTGCACGCAGGCGTGGCGGCGTTTGCGAAATCGCATCAGGCCTCGGAAAACGGCGGGGGGCGCCGCTTCGGAGCTGGCGCAATGACGGCAGCCGCGCTCGAACTGGCCCGCTTGAGCAAACGGTTCGGGGGCTTGCCGGCGACAAAAAACGTATCGCTCTCCGTCATGCCCGGCGAGCGGCGGCTGATCATCGGCCCGAACGGCGCCGGCAAGACGACGCTGTTCAACCTCATCACCGGCGACCTCGCCGCCGATGCCGGCTCGGTGCGCCTGTTTGGCCAGGAGCTGACGGGCATGCCGACGCAGCGGCGCGTGCACCTGGGGCTCGCGCGCACCTATCAGATACTCACTTTGTTCCCGCGCGAGCGGCTCGTCCACAACGTGGTGCTCTCGCTACTCGGGCTCGACCGGCGACGATGGAACCCCTGGTCCGTCTTGACCGCCAACCGCGATCTCTATGCAAGCGCCCAGGCCGCGCTCGAGCGCGTCGGGCTGCGCGAGGCCGCGGAGCGGATCGTGGTCGAGACCTCCTATGGCGAGCGGCGCCGGCTCGAACTCGCGATGGCGCTAGCCCAGAAGCCGAAAGTCTTGCTGCTCGACGAGCCGCTCGCCGGCCTTTCGCAGGCCGAGCGACAGAGGATACGCGCGCTGCTCGACGCCATCCCGCGCGATGTGACCATCGTGATGATCGAGCACGATATGGACACGGCGCTGGCATTTGCCGAGCGCATCACGGTACTGCACTACGGCGAAGTCATCGTCGAGGGTACGCGCGCCGAGGTGGT
>DASWFH010000257.1:0-1689 GCA_036394355.1 Allostellaceae bacterium
CGCCCGATGACGGGCTCGGCGAGGCTCATGAACTTCGCCTCGAGGCGCCGCTGCTGCGCCGCGAGGTCGTCGGCGGGAATGCCGGAATCATGGCGCGCCTCGATGACGCGGCCATCGGCGAGCGTCACCTTCATCTCGGCCAATGTGTGCGGCCAGCCGCGCTCGAACGCCACGCTCACCTTGTCGCGCAAGGCGACGAGCGTGGGATCGGCAGCATTCTTCTCGCTGTAGGTGTCGAGGCTCGCCGTGTCGATCCCGGCCAGCGCGAAGGCGCTGGTGAGGCGCAGCGAGAACTTGGCCTCGAGCCCGGTCCGCGGCGCCGGGATGTGGCACACCTTGCTGGCGCCGGCATCGACGCGCACCACCACCTCGCGGACGGTGCCCGGATCGAGGGCATGATCGCGGCGAATCTCGCGCGCGCATTCGATGGGCGCATGCGTCAGATAGCAGGCGGCATGGTACTTGAAGAGATTGTCGCGCAGATGCCAGCCGCGCGGCGGCTCGGCGAGCGCCGCCTCGGGGCGAAAATCCGCGCTTTGCGTCCGGGCGAAGCCCTGCTCGCATTCGAGCACGTCGGCGCGGCTCGAAAAGCCGCGTGCCGCGAGCGTCGCCGCGAGCAGCCCGTTCTGCGCCGCCTTGCCGGCATGGAGCGGCTTGCACATGGTGCCGAACATCGATTTGAGACCGGCCGCCTGCGTGCCGGCGATGCCGAGCGCGGTGGCGGTCTGCGCCGCGTCGAGGCCGAGGAGATGCGCGCAGGCCGCCGCCGCGCCGAAGCTGCCGACCGTGGCGGTGGCGTGAAATCCGCGCGCATAATGGCCGGGCGCGACCAGCGCGCCGACCCGGCACAGCGTCTCGTAGCCGGCGACGAACGCGCCGATCAGCGCTGCGCCGTCCGCGCCATGTGCCTCGGCCAGCGCCAGCACCGCCGGCAGCACCGCAACCGTCGGGTGGCCGCCCATGGTCATGTTGACGTCGTCGTAATCGAGCGCGTGCGAGGCGGCGCCGTTCACCAGCGCGGCCTGCTGCGTCGGGACGATCGCGGGCCGGCCGATCAACCGCGCCATCGGCTTGCCGCCCTGCTCCTCGGCCTCGGCCGCGAGGATGCGCGACAGCTCCTCGCCTGCCCCGGCCAGCGTCACGGCGAGCCAATCGAGCACGCATTGGCGCGCCAGTTGACGCACTTCAGCCGGCAGCTCGCCGTAGCGCAACGCGGCGGCGCGTTGGGCAAGCTCCGCCGTGATCGGCGCGTCACCGGCAACCGGCGATGGCGCGGGCGCTGCCGCTCTCATGATGTTTCCCTCCCGTCGTTTTGCGCGCAGGCTTGCACGGCCCCGTACCATCCGTCCAGCCCCTCTTAAGCCCCGCATTGCCAGGGCACCGAAAAAGACCGACGATGCCGCCAAGCGGGGCCGGCAATGACCCTGCGCGGCAAGGTTCGGGAGGAAACGGAATGGGCTGCCAACGACGCGTGAAATTGGCGCTGTTGCTCGCCGCGGTTGCGCTCGCGACGTCGCCGGCGATGGCGCAGAAGAAAGCTGCGCCGGGCGTCACCGACACCGAGATCAAGCTCGGCCAGACCATGCCCTATAGCGGGCCGGCTTCGGCCTATGGCGCGATCGGCAAATCCGAGGCCGCCTATCTCGCCATGATCAACGAGCAGGGCGGCGTCAACGGCCGCAAGCTCAA
>DASWFH010000258.1:0-1715 GCA_036394355.1 Allostellaceae bacterium
AAGAAGAACCCGACCTTCGATCAGTGGGTGCGCGCCAAGAGCTTCGATACCTTCGGCGTCATCGGCCCGACCATCGCCACCGGCCTCGACCCGATGACCTTGCGCGTCCGGACCGCGCTCAACGGCAAGGAAGTGCAGAACTATCCGGTCTCCGACATGTTCTTCCCGCCCTACAAGCTGGTGGCGGCCTTGTCGCGCGACATGACGCTGATGCCGGGCGACGTCATCGCCTGCGGCACCTCGCTCGGCGCCGGCCCGATGCACAACGCGGAGAACGACATCGACATCGTCATCGACGGCGTCGGCACGCTGAGCAACGCGTTCAACCAGGTGCTCCCGAGCCCCTATCTCTTCGGCGCGCCGCCCAAGCCGATCCGCATCGGCGTGGTCGGCGCCGGCGCCATCGGCGGGCTGATGGCGGCGAAGCTCGCGCTCGGCGGCAACGAGGTGACCGTGATCGATCTCGGGCCCCACTTGGCGGCCATCCAGAAGAACGGCCTCACGCTCGAATGGCATGACGGCAAGGTCGAGACCGCCAAGGTGAAGGGGGTCGAGAAGGTGGCCGATGCCGGCAAGCAGGATCTCGTCATCCTCGCGGTCAAGGCGCACTACCTCGACCAGGTGGCGAAGAACATCGACCACCTGCTCGGCCCCGACACGGTGGTGATGACGGTGCAGAACGGCCTGCCGTGGTGGTACTTCCAGAAGCTCGGCGGCAAGTACGACAACCGCAAGCTCGAGAGCCTCGACCCCACCGGCGTGCTCACCGCCAAGATCGAGCCGAGCCGCCTCATCGGCTGCGTCGTCTATCCCGCCGCCGCGGTGACGGCGCCCGGTGTCATCCACCACGTCGAGGGCGACCGCTTCCCGATCGGCGAGCTCGACGGCAAGGTGAGCGAGCGCGCCAAGCTGATCCACGACGTGCTGGTGAAGGCGGGCCTCAAATCGCGCGTCCTCAAGGACATCCGCTCGGAGATCTGGCTCAAGGCCTGGGGCAATCTCTCCTTCAACCCGATCAGCGCGCTCACCCATGCGACGCTGGTCGACATCTGCCAGTTCCCGGAGACGCGCCACCTCGCCGCGAACATGATGGGCGAGGCGGAGACGATCGCGAAGAAGCTCGGCGTCACCTTCCGGGTCTCGATCGAGAAGCGCATCGCGGGCGCCGAGAGCGTCGGCGCGCACAAGACCTCGATGCTGCAGGACGTCGAGGCCGGGCGCTCGCTCGAGACCGACGCGCTGATCGGCTCGATCCTGGAGATGGCGAGGATCACCGAAACGCCGGCGCCGGCGATCGAATCGGTCTACGCGCTGGTGAAGCTGCTCAACAAGGTGATGCTGGTCGAGCGCGCCGGGGTGCGCATCGCCAGCGCCGCTTAGGGTCTCCGGCGGTCGCGGGCGCGATACCCAGCCGAGCGAGGAGACGACGGATGGCACAGCTGGCGCGGGGAAGCTCGGTCGAGCCGGGCGCCGCGGCGCTCGCTGCGCGGTTGCGGCAGAATTTGCGCGGCGAGGTGCTGTTCGACGCGTTCAGCCGCGGCCGCTACAGCACCGATGCGTCGATCTACCAGATCGAGCCGCTGGGCGTGGTCGTGCCGCGCGACAAGGAGGACGTCGCGGCGGCGCTCGCCATCGCCCGCGAGGAGGGCGTGCCGGTCCTGCCGCGCGGCGGCGGCACCTCGCAATGCGGCCAGACCGTCGGCCGCGCCCTCGTC
>DASWFH010000259.1:0-5191 GCA_036394355.1 Allostellaceae bacterium
CGCTTCCGCGCGCATATGGTGGTGCTGGCGACCGGCGGCGGCGGCCGCGTCTTCTTCTCGACCACCCAGGCGCATACCTGCACCGGCGACGGCAACGCCATGGTGCTGCGCGCCGGCCTCGCGCTCGAGGACATGGAATTCATCCAGTTCCATCCCACCGGCATCTACGGCGCCGGCTGCCTCATCACCGAGGGCTCGCGCGGCGAGGGCGGCTATATGACCAATTCCGAGGGCGAGCGCTTCATGGAGCGCTATGCGCCCAGCGCCAAGGACCTGGCATCGCGCGACGTGGTGAGCCGCGCCATGACCCTCGAGATCCGCGAGGGCCGCGGCGTCGGCCCGCACAAGGACCATATCCTGCTGCATCTCGAGCATCTCGATCCCAAGGTGCTGCACGAGCGCCTGCCCGGCATCTCCGAGACGGCCAAGATCTTCGCCGGCGTCGACGTCACGCGCGAGCCGATCCCGGTGCTGCCGACCGCGCATTACATCATGGGCGGCATCCCCACCAACTACCACGGCGAGGTGATCAACCCGACGCGCGAGGATCCCGAGCGCGTCGTGCCCGGCTTGATGGCGATCGGCGAGGCGGCCTGCGTCTCCGTGCACGGCGCCAACCGCCTCGGCACCAACTCGCTCCTCGACCTCGTCGTCTTCGGCCGCGCCGCCGCGCATCGCGCCGCCGAGCTGGTGCGGCCGGGGGCCGCGCACAAGCCGCTGGCGAACGGCGCCGACATGGCGCTGGCGCGGCTCGAGCGCGTGCGCAACGCCAAGGGCAGGCTCAAGACCAACGACATTCGCCTCAGCATGCAGCGGACGATGCAGAACGATTGCGCCGTGTTCCGCACGGCCGACGTGCTGGAGCAGGGCGTGCGCAAGGTCGACGGCGTCGCCGCGTCGATGAGCGACCTCGGCATCAGCGACCGCTCGATGATCTGGAACACCGATCTGGTGGAGGCGCTGGAGCTCGACAACCTGCTGGCGCAAGCCGTCGTCTCGCTGCACTCCGCGCTCAACCGCACCGAGAGCCGCGGCGCGCATGCGCGCGAGGACTACCCCCAGCGCGACGACAAGAACTGGCTGAAGCACACCATGGCCTGGCTCGACGCCGGCAAAGTCACCATCGGCTACCGCCCGGTGCACATGTACACGCTGTCGAACGAGGTCCAGCCCTTCCCGCCGAAGGAACGCGTCTACTAAGAATAAGAACGGAGAGGCTCGCACCCATGGCCGAATTCGCGCTGCCCGCCAATTCCAAGGTCGGCACCGGCAAGACCTTCCCGGCGCCGGCCGGCGCCAAGCGGGTGAAGGCGTTCCGGGTTTATCGCTGGGACCCCGAGGCCAATGAGAACCCGCGGCTCGACACCTACGAGGTCGATCTCGGTGCCTGCGGGCCGATGGTCCTCGACGCGCTGATCAAGATCAAGAACGAGATCGACACCACGCTCACCTTCCGCCGCTCCTGCCGCGAAGGCATCTGCGGCTCGTGCGCGATGAACATCGACGGCGCCAACACTCTCGCCTGCCTCAAGGCGATCGAGGACGTGAAGGGCGATGTGCGCGTCTACCCGCTGCCGCATATGGCCGTGGTCAAGGATCTCGTGCCGGATCTCACTTACATCTACGCGCAGTACCACTCGATCAAGCCCTGGCTGCAGAGCGAGACGCCGCCGCCGCCCGACCGCGAGCGGCCGCAGTCGGTCGCCGAGCGCGAGCGGCTCGACGGCTTGTGGGAATGCATCCTGTGCTTCTGCTGCACCACGAGCTGCCCGAGCTATTGGTGGAACGGCGAGCGCTATCTGGGGCCGGCGGTGCTGCTGCAGGCCTATCGCTGGCTCGCCGACAGCCGCGACGAGAAAGCGGGCGAGCGCCTCGACGACCTCGAGGACCCGTTCCGCCTCTACCGCTGCCACACCATCATGAACTGCACCCGCACCTGCCCGAAGAACCTCAATCCGGCCAAGGCCATCGCCGAGATCAAGAAGATGATGGTGGCAAGGCGGGCTTAGCGGCGCGCGGCACCAGGCCGCGCACTCAGCCGGCGCCGTCCTCCTCTCCGCGCCGCGACGAGGGCGCGATAGGTCGCACGAATCAAGTCGTCCACGATCGGCGGCGGCGGCTCGCGGCGCTGCAGATGCGGCCGCACCGCCGCGATCGGCGCGTCGGCGAGCACGAACTGCGCCAGGCGAAGCCGCTCGGCATCCGCGCCGCCCAGCACGTCGCGCGCGAACCTCTCGAAGCATCGGGTCACGCGCCGCGCTTGCTCGGCGACACCTTGCTTCAGCGCCTTCGGCCACTCGCCTTGGACGAAATCGTGCCGGCTATAGAGCAGCAGCAGGCAGGCGTCGTCCAGATTCGTCCGCACCCAGCGGGGTGTGTGCAGCGCCGCGGCGAGTCCGTCGCCGGCGTCGATGGCGGCGACGAATCCCTCCTGGTAGGCGAGGATGGTCTTGAGCCACAGCTCACCCAAAAGAACGTCGCGCGAGGCGAAGCGGTGGTAGAACGAGCCGGTCGGCGCCTCGAGCCGCTCCGTGAGCGACGCAACGGTCACGGCGGAAGGCCCGTGCTCGACCGCCAGGTCGCGCGCGGCGGCGAGAAAGTCGGCGTGGTCGAACAGCGCTCGCCCCATTTGCTTATAGAATATTTGTTCTAGAACGGTTCGTCTAGATCTGTTATCCTTCCGTCGTGACAGCTCGTCCGCGAGGTGCGTCATGGCGACAGCGGCGGAAGAGGCGGGCGCGGCAGACCGCCTGCTCGCGGCGGCGCGGGAGACGATCGGCGGCGTGCGCTACTGCTGGGCGATGACGGCCGCCGAGGGCGGCGGCGTGAACGCCCGCCTCATGGGGCGCTTGCCCGGGCTCTCCGGCGAAGACGAATGGACGGTTTGCTTCGTGACGGACGGCGGCTCGCGCAAGGCGGCGGAGATCCGCCGCAGCGGCCGGCTCACCGTCGGCTATCAGCGCGAGGCCGACGGCGCCTATGTCGTGCTCGCCGGTCCGGCGACGCTTGTCGATGACCAGTCCGAGCTGCGGCGCCGCTGGCAGCAAGGCTGGAACGTCTTTTTCCCCGGCGGGCCGACCGGCTCTGCCGCAGTACTCGTCAGGCTGGAGGTCGAGCGTATCGAGCTATGCGTGCGAGGCATCACGCCCGAACCCTTCGGTTCACGCTACCTGGCGCTGGAGCGCGGCGCGACACGCCCTTGGCAGGTCGTCGCCGGCTGAGGCCTCGCGCCTGACGCGAAATTCGAGACGCACGCTACATTCGGTCGTCACCCCCGCGCCCTTCGACAGGCTCAGGAGCGGGGGTCCAGGGGCTAGCGACTGTCGCTTGGCGCAGGTTCCTGCTTTCGCAGGAACGACGGTGACGTAAGCCGATCCGCATGGATTACCCCCAGCGGGGCCTTCGTTTTTTTTGGCATCCGATGTCGCAACCGCTGAGCCTGAATCGTCTTATAGACGAGGAGGTCCTTCGACCGGCCTCGCACATGATTTGCCGAGGAGAACGATTATGATGAGATGGCTGATGCGGCGCTGGATCGCCGCTTTCGAGCGAGCTTACGACTACGATATGGGCTATGTCCGCGAGATGCTCGAGGTGAGTCCGCGCGCGGTGCGAGTCTTCGGCCGCGTCGGGGCGCTGGGGCAATATTGCCGCGATGTGCCGATGGAGGCTTATTTCGCGGCGAAGCTCGTCGCTGTGCGCTGGGAGGATTGCGGGCCTTGCACGCAGCTCACCGTCACCATGGCGGAGCGCGCCGGCGTCGCGCCGGACATGCTGCGCGCCGTTCTCACTCGCGACGAGCGCGCCATGACGGAAGAGACGAGGCTCGGCTTCCGCTTCGCGGAGGCGGTGCTGGCGCATGAGCCGCAGGCCGACGCGCTGCGCGAGGAGATCGTGGCGCGCTGGGGCCGCCACGCCGTGATCTCGCTCAGCTTCGGCATCGCGGCGGCGCGCGTCTTCCCGACGGTGAAATACGGGCTTGGGCACGGCAAGGCTTGCACGCGCATCACCGTCGCCGGCACCAGCGTGCCGGTGCTGCGCGAGGCGGCATGACCACGGCAGCGCGGAGCGATGCCGCTGCAGGGTTCGAGGCCCATCGCCGTCACTTGATGGGCCTCGCCTACCGCATGCTGGGCTCGCTCGCCGAGGCCGAGGACGCGGTGCAGGAGGCTTATCTGCGCTGGCACGCCGCCGATCGCGATGCGGTCGAGAATCCGCGCGCCTACCTGTCGAGCGTCGTCACGCGGCTTTGCCTCGATCAGCTCAAATCGGCACGCGCCCGCCGCGAGAGCTATGTCGGGCCGTGGCTGCCCGAGCCGGTGCTCGACGAAGCCGCGCTGGCCGCGGAGAGCGCCAGCGACTATGCGCACGACCTCTCGGTCGCGCTGATGCTGGCGCTGGAGCGGCTCTCGCCGCTCGAGCGCGCGGCGTTCCTGCTGCACGATGTCTTCGAGGTCGGTTTCGCCGAGATTGCCCGGACCTTGGGCCGCGGCGAGGCCGCTTGCCGGCAATTGGCGGCGCGGGCGCGCGAGCATGTGCGGGCGGCCCGGCCGCGCTTCGCCGTCTCCGCCGCCGAGGGCGAGAGAATGGCCCAGGCCTTCCGCGCCGCGGCCGCGAGCGGAGATGCGGCGGCCCTGGCTCATCTGCTCGCCGAGGATGCTGTGCTCTACTCAGACGGCGGCGGCAAGCGCCTCGCTGCGCTCAATCCAATCCGGGGGCGCGACAAGATCATCCGCTTCCTCGCCGGCATCGCGCGCAAGTCGCCGGCACTCGGCGACTGGCGCATCCAGCCGGCGCAGATAAACGGCGCGCCCGGCCTCACGCTGCGCGAGCCCGATGGCGCCAAGCAGACCATCGCCTTCGACATCGATGGCGGCCGCATCGCCGCCATCTACATCGTGCTCAACCCCGACAAGCTGCGGCACATCGTCGTCTGACGGCTCACTTCACCATCGCCGCGTAGATCATGTCGCGCAGCAGCGCGCGGTAGTGCACGCGCTTCGACGGCGACTGCATCATGTAGACGACGATCATGTCCTCCTTGGGATCGACCCAGAAGGCGGTGCCGCCGGCGCCGCCCCAATTGTATTCGCCGGGCGAGCTGTTGACCGGCGAGACGCCGGCGTCGCGCCGCACGGCGAAGCCGAGGCCGAAGCCGTAGCCGGCGCCCGGCAGGTAGTAGGGGCCCGGC
>DASWFH010000260.1:0-5314 GCA_036394355.1 Allostellaceae bacterium
AACAAAAACCCGCCCGGCGCGGTCAGTTGCGCCGCGAGGCGGGCGAGCTTGCGGTAGCCGCGCAGCGCCGCCGGCGCGTCTTTCTTCGAGCGCGCGAAGGGCGGCGGGTCGGCGATCACGACATCGAAGCGCTCGCCGGCGGCGACCATGCGCGCGAGCTCGCCGAACGCGTCGGCGCGCTGGAAGCGGCAGCGCTGGCCGACGCCGTTGAGCTCCGCCGCGGCCGCCGCGAGCGCCAACGCCGGCTCGGAGCGGTCGAGCGCCAGCACCGCATCGGCGCCGGCCAGGGCCGCCGCGACGGCGAAGCCGCCGGCGTAGCAATAGAGGTCGAGCACGCGCGCGCCGGTGCTCAAGCCCGCGACGAAGCGGCGGTTGTCGCGCTGGTCGAAGAACCAGCCGGTCTTCTGCCCCTCGCGCGGATCGGCGAGAAAGCGCGCGCCGTTCTCGGAGAGCTCTATCGGGCCGTCGATCTCGCCCTTGGCGATGCGCAGCTCGGGCTCGAGCCCTTCGAGCGCGCGCGCCGGGCTGTCGTTGCGCAGCACGATGGCGCGCGGCGCCAGCACCGCGTCGCAGGCGGCGACAAACTCCTCCTCGAGCCGTGCCATGCCGGCCGTGTTGAGCTGCGCCACCAGCACGTCGCCGAAGCGGTCGGCGGCGATGCCCGGCAAGCCGTCCGCCTCGGCATGGACGAGACGATAATGCGGCTCGGCATAGAGCCGGCGGCGCAGCGCCAGCGCGCTTTCGAGTCGCGCGGCGAAGAAGGCGCGGTCGATGTGTTGTTTCGCGTCGCGGTCGAGGATGCGCGCGCTCACCAGCGTGTGCGCATTGAAGGTCGCGACGCCCAGGGCCTCGCCGCCCGCCTTGCGCAAGGTGACCAGCGTGCCCGGCGGCAGCGCCTTCGCCGCCGCATCCATCACGATCTCGTTGGAGTAGACCCAGGGATGCCCTGCCTCGACGCGCTTGTGGCGGCCGGGCTGCAGCGCGACGGTCGGCCGCGTCTTCGGATCGTCGCTCATGGCGCTGCCGAGTGTAGCCGCGATCGATGCGCCGGCAAGGATCAGACGCTGCGCATCACCAATTCTCGATCCACGGCCTCAGATCGAGCTCGTGCGTCCAGGCGCTGCGCGTCTGGCAGTGCAGCCGCCAATAGTTCTCGGCGATGGCGTCGGGATCGAGGATGCCGTCGCGCGCCTTCAGCGCATAGCGCTCGGGGAAATTGTCGCGGATGAAGGCGGTGTCGATGGCGCCGTCGATGATGGTGTGCGCGACATGGATCCCGGCAGGCCCGAGCTCGCGCGCCATGCTCTGCGCCAGCGCGCGCAGCCCATGCTTGGCGCCGGAAAAAGCGGCGAAGCCGGCGCTGCCGCGCACGCTCGCCGTAGCACCGGTGAAGAGGATGGTGCCCTGGCCGCGCGGCGCCATGACCTTCGCCACCTCGCGCCCCATCAGGAACCCCGCGAAGCAGCCCATCTCCCATACCTTGAAATAGACCCGGCTCGTCGTCTCGCGGATGGGGAAGCGGACATTGGCGCCGATATTGAACACGGCAACCGCGATCGGCCCGGTCTCTTGCTCGACGCGCTGCACCAGCTCGGCCATCTGCTCTTCCTTGCGCGCATCGACGCCGAAGGCGATCGCCTCGCCGCCGGCGCTGCGGATCGCGTCGACCAGCGGCGCCAGCTTTTCGCCGTTGCGGCGGACGACGCAGGCGACGAGCCCTTCGCGCGCGAAGCGCCGGGCGATGGCGCCGCCGAGCGCGTCGCCGGCGCCGATCACCAGCGCGACCTGCTTCTCCACGGGGTATTCTCCCTATGACACGGCTTCGGACGCGCTCAGATAGGAACGCCCGAGCAAGGCGTCTTCGACGAAGTCGAGGCGGTCCTGGCCGAAGAACATCTCGCCCTCGACAAAGAAGGTCGGCGCGCCGAACACGCCGCGCTTCACCGCCGCCTCGGTATTGGATTTGAGCTTCTGCTTGACGGCATCCTCGGCGATGCGTGGCAGCACGCGGGCCGGGTCGATGCCGGCGTCGCCGAGAACGCGGCCCAATACCACGTCGTCATCCATCTTCTGCCCGTCGCGCCACATGCCCGCGAAGACCGCATCGCTGTAGCGCGGCAGGATGCCCTCGGCTTCGGCGACGACCGCGCCGCGCATCGCCTTCAGCGTGTTCACCGGGAAATGCGGATTGCGCCGGAACGGCACCTGGTACTTTTTGACGTAGCGCTCGAGGTCGCGCTGGCTGTTGGGCCATTTGAGCGGGTTGTTCGCCGGGCTGCTGTTGCCGGTCAGCTGGAACACGCCGCCCAGCAGCATGATCCGGTATTGGGCGTCGCCGCCGGTGCGATGCAGCACCTCGCGCAAGCGCGTATGCGCGATATAGGAGTACGGGCTGCCATAGTCGAAGTAGAACTCGACGACCCGCGGCATGGTGCCTCCCATCCGTTCTAAAAAGGAACCTTGACATCGTGCGTCCGGGTGGGGAGCGTTGTCAAAGGGAAATCGGGCACGAGGGAGGGACATGCGCTGGAACCAGCTCAGGCGGGAACCGTGCTCGGTCGCGCGCACCGTGTCGGTGATCGGCGATCGCTGGACGCTGCTGATCCTGCGCGACTGCTTCTTGCGAGTGCGCCGGTTCGAGGCGTTCGAGGCGCGGCTCGGCATTACCCGCCACATCCTCGCCGACCGGCTCAGGAAGCTGGTCAAGGCAGGCGTGCTCGCCCGCATTCCCTATCAGGCGCGGCCCCGGCGCCACGAGTACCGCCTCACCGAAAAGGGACTCGGCCTTCATCCGGTGATCATGGCGATCGTGCATTGGGGCGATGTGCACATGGCGGGGAAGGCGGGGCGGCCGCTGCTGCACGAGCATCGCGCCTGCGGCCATGTCTTCGACCCCGTGCTGAGCTGCTCGGTCTGCGCCGCGGCCGTGACGGCGAAGGACGTGCGCGTTCGTCCCGGGCCGGGCGCGAAGCCGCCGCTGCTCGCGGGCGAGGCGTCCTAGCCGCCAGGCGCGCGCTGCCTTTTATCAGCTCAGATCGGCGCTCCGTGCCAGACGACGCGGCCGAGGATGCGCAGATGGCCGGCATCGTGGGCGGCGAGTTCCTCGGGCGGATAGGCGGGATTGTCGCTGATGACGCGCATGCCGCCGCCCGCTAGCGCCTGGATGCGCCTCACCAGCAGCGCACCGCCGACGTCGAGCGCGTAGATCGCGTCGTCGCGCACATGGCCCGCCGTCAGGTCCAGCAGCAGCAGATCGCCGTGCTTGATCGTCGGCCGCATCGAATCGCCCGTCGCGGCGATCAGCGCGAGATCGCCAGGATCGAGCCCGAGCGTGTGCCTGATCCAGTCGGCGCGAAACGCCAGCACATCGACGACCTGCGGCGAGCGAAGGACGCCGCCGCCGGCGGGCGCTCGCACATCGTGGCGTGGCAACAGCGCGAAGCCTTCCGACGACAACGCCGGCGCGGCGAGGAAAGACGGCGGAGCAGCGGCTTCGCCCATGCCCGGGGAGTCATGGCGGATTTCGGCCGTCGGCTCCGCGGCGCTCATCGGCCCGTCACCGCTCGCCAGCCACGAGACCGACACGCCTGAGGCCCGGGCGATCGCCAGAAGCTGCGGCCGCTTGGGCTCGTTTCTGCCCGAGAGATAGTTGCCGAAGGTGCGGCGCGGGATGCCCGCCGCCTTGGCGAGCTCATCGACGCCGCCGGCGCGCCCGGCGGCAATTTTGAGCCGATCGCGGAAATTCTGTGCGGCCTTGGCGTTCACGACGGCAACTCCGACAGGAGCATGCTGCAGCCGAGGCGAGATCTGTCGACAATTGCCGTCTCAAGGCGCTTGACCCAGCCTCTGGAGCCAGCAGGCCGCCCCACGCGCAAAACGGCAACTTTGGGCTTTACAGTCAGGCCCATTTTTGCCAATATCGGTGTCATGTCCAAATTCCATCACATCCTGGACGATCCAAAAATCACCATGCGGCAAGCGTGGCTGGCCGATCGCAGTGGGCTGCCGCTGGCGTGGCACAATGCCACCTTCCCATAAGAAGCGGCGGTCGCGTAAAGCCGTCCGATGCTGCCCGGAGCCGAACCGCCCGAGCCAGTTCGATCGGAATCTCGGCAGACGACTGCGAGGACTGCGCATTGATCGCGGCCTGAGCCAGCGGGAGCTGGCGGCGGCTGTCGGCTTGACTGTTCGGCGGCTGCGGGAACATGAGCAGGCGACCGAGCGGATCACCGCCGATAACCTCGTGAAGTACCTTAAGGCTCTGAACGTTCTGCCGCGGGAATTCTTCAAGTGACACGCTAATCCCCCATCGCCGCGCCGTCGCGGCGCGGATCGGCGGCGCCTTCGAGGCCGCGGGGCGTCGCGAGGATGCCGCCGAGGCCGCTCGGCCGGTCGGTGAGCTGCACCTTGTGGCCGCGGGCGGCGAGCGCGGCGGCCATGGCGGCGCCGCTCGGCCCTGCCTCGATCTCGGTCGCGCCGTTGCGGTTGCCGTCATTGGGGAGGTCGATCGCCGCCGCAAGATCGTAGTTCCAATCGAGCACGGCGATGACCGTCTTGGCGACGTCGTTGATGATGGCGCTGCCGCCGGCCGAGCCCACTACCAGCTCGATGCGACCGTGGCGATCGAAGACCAGCGTCGGCGCCATGGCGGAGAGCGGCCGCTTGCCGCCGGCGATGCGGTTGGCAACCGGCCGGCCTTGCTCCTCCGGCACGAACGAGAAATCGGTGAGCTCGTTGTTGAGCAGGAAGCCGCGCACCATGATCCGCGAGCCGAAGGCATTCTCGATCGTCGTCGTCATGGCGAGCGCGTTGCCCGCGCGATCGATGATCGAGATGTGGCTCGTCGAGGGCAGCTCCGGCGCCGCGCCGTCGCCCCGCTCCTCGGCGCGGCCGCCGGGCGGATCGCCCGGCGGCGCCGGCCCCGTCATGGCGCGCTCGCGATCGATGAGCTGTGCGCGCGCCGCGACGTAATCGGGATCGAGCAAGCCGCTCACGGGGACGGCGACGAAATCAGCGTCGGCGAGATAGCGGACGCGGTCGGCATAGGCGAGGCGCCCGGCCTCGGCGAGAAGATGCACCGCTTCGACCGAGGGCGGGCGGTCGGGTGCGAGAGTGAAATGGCCGAGCAGGCCGAGCATCTCCAGCAGCGTCACGGCGCCCGAGCTCGGCGGGGCCATGCCGCACAGGCGATGGGCGCGGTACGCGCCGCATACCGGCGCGCGCTCCTTTGCCGTGTATGACGCAAGATCGCTGGCGGCGAGGTCGCCGAGGCTTCCCGGCACCGCGCGCAGCGCAGCGACGATGTCGCGCGCGA
>DASWFH010000261.1:0-4696 GCA_036394355.1 Allostellaceae bacterium
GGCGCCTCGCAATGACCTTCCTGGTCAGGTTGCCGCGGCGCCGAGCGGGCTCCTCGGCTGCGGACCCGCAAACTCTTGATGGTGCGGCGGCGGGTGCTTACATAGCTCTCGGCGGTCCCGTATCAGGATCGCCGCACGCCGACGGGCGCCGGATGGCCGGGCCCTAAGGTTGGACTCGCTCGCCGGAGGAGGTCCGATGTCACGTCTCTCCCTCTTCAACTCGCCGCTTCTTCTCGGTTTCGATCAATTCGAGCGCGCCCTCGATCGCGTCAGCAAGGCGGCGAGCGACGGCTATCCGCCCTACAATGTCGAGCAGACCGGCGAGAATTCGTTGCGCATCACGCTCGCCGTTGCCGGCTTCGCGATGGACGATCTCAACGTCCAGATCGAGGACAACCAGCTCGTCGTGCGCGGTAAGCAGACCGACGACAAGGATCGCGTCTATCTCCATCGCGGCATCGCCGCGCGGCAGTTCCAGCGCTCCTTCGTGCTGGCCGACGGCATCGAGGTGGCGAGCGCCTCGCTCGACAACGGGTTGCTGAACATCGAACTCGTGCGCCGCGTCGTCGAGGGCAAAGTGCGCAGCGTCGAGATCAAGGCAGCGGCAAAGCCGAGCCGCCAGACCATCGAGCACGGGGCGGATAAATAGCCCGCTCGGGAACGTTGTCGAATTAACCAGAGAATGAGGCGGCACGGCCGGCTGCGGCGGGCGGCGCGACGCGGCGGTGCCGGTGAAAGGAACGACCATGAACCAGATCGACCAGAAGCTGCGGCAGATCTCGGCCCAGGAACTCGCGCTCCTGGGCATGCAGGACGTGGCTTATGTGCGGCGCGTCACCGTCAATGACGAGGCCGGCTTTGCCATCCACGCGGCCGACGGCACGCAGGTGGCCGTCCTGCCCGACCGCGACGTCGCTTTCGCCACCGTGCGTCAGCATGACCTGGAGCCGCTGAGCGTGCATTGAGTGGGTTTTGGGCGCCGTTTTGCCGAGGGGCGGATCGTCAGGATCCGCCCCTCTCATTTTCACGCCGGGTCGACGCCAGAGGTCCTTGTCCGCCCCAACGGCTTGTTCCCGTTCGCGGAACGTCCCTCGGACGACTCGGCAGGCGCCACAACATCTTGATGTCTCATCGCGAAGGACCCTCGCGCGAGCCCTTCCGACACATCATCTTGGGTGCATTCGCGGAACGTCCCGGGCCCGACTCGGGGCCCGGCACTAGATCTAGACTCGCGATTTGCTAGGCGGCATGGCTGGCGGCGCGGTCGCTGAGAAGCGCGTAAAGGGCGTCGCTCCGGTCGGTGCCGCGCAGCTTGTCGCAAACCGCCTTGTCCCGCAGCAGCCGCGAGATGCGCGCGAGCGCCTTCAGATGATCGGCGCCGGCGCTGGCCGGGGTCAGAAGCATGAAGATGAGGTCGACCGGCTGGTTGTCGATGGCCTCGAAGTCGATCGGCTTCTCGAGCCGGGCGAACAGGCCATAGAGGCGCGGCAACTCAGGCAGCCGGCCGTGCGGCAGCGCCGTGCCGTTGCCGATGCCGGTCGTATTGAGGCGCTCGCGCTCCAGCAGGACCTCGAAGATGGCCCGCTCGTGGCGCCCGGTCAGCGCGGCGGCGCGCTTCGCAAGCTCTTGCAGCGCCTGGCGCTTATTGGCCGCCCGCAAATTGGCGATGACGCTCGCCGGCGTCACCAGATCGGCGATTTCCATCAGGAACCCTTGTTGGCGGCGCGTCGGGTCTGCGCGGAGAGATCGGGGTCGACCCAGCCGACATTGCCGTCGCGCCGACGATAGACCAGGTTGAGATTGCCATGAGCACTGTTACGGAACATTAACGCCGGTAGGTCGGCGAGATCGAGGCGCATGACCGCCTCGCTGACGCTGAGCTGCGGGATGCTCGTGCGCATCTCGGCGATGACCAGCGGCTGGTCATCGTCGCCGGCCGGAGGCTTGGCCTCCTCGTCCGCGACGGGCGCCAGCACATAGTCGATGGCGGCCTGCGCGTCGCTGGCATCCTTGGCCGGCTTGTGATGATTGCGCAGACGCCGCTTGTAGCGCCGCAGCTGTTTGTCCAGCCGCTCGACCGCGCCGTCGAAGGCGATATAGGCGTCGCTCGATTCGCCGTGGCACTGCACCAGCAGCCCGCGCCCTGCATGCACCGATATGTCCGACAGGATCAGATGCCGCTCGCGGCAGAACACGACATGGGCTTCGATGGCTCTGTCGAAATACCGCTCGACGATGGCTGTGGTCGTCGCCGCGACATGCCCGCGAAGGGAATCCCCGATATCGATCTGCTTACCCGTGACCAAAACCTGCATAGGCGCTATCGGGTCGGCACGGCGCGGATTCGGCTGATGGACAGCACCGGGAACCTCCCTCCGAGCAGGGTCCCTTATGAACCGCGCGGTCCCCGGAAGTCAAGGGGCCACCCCGGCCGGTGCGCTCTTGTCACAACGGCAGGGCGCGGTCGCGCCGGCGCTGCACCGAAGAGGGAATGCGCAGGGCCTCACGGTATTTGGCCACCGTCCGGCGCGCGATATCGATGCCCTCGGCGAGCAAGATCTCGACGATGCGGTCATCCGACAGCACCTCGTCGGCCTCGGCCTCGATCAGCGCCTTGATGCGGAAGCGTACCGCCTCGGCCGACAGCGCCGCGCCGCCGCCGGCGGCGGCGATCGCCGCGGTGAAGAAGTATTTGAGCTCGTAGATGCCGCGCGGGCTCGCCATGTACTTGCCCGAGGTGACGCGGCTCACCGTGCTCTCATGCATGCCGATCGCCGCGGCGATGTCGCGCAGCACCAGCGGCCGCAGGTGGCGGACGCCGTGGCGGAAGAACCCCTCCTGCTGCCGCACGATTTCGGTGGCCACCTTGAGGATGGTCGTGGCGCGCTGGTGGAGTGCCTTGGCAAGCCAGTTGGCCTGCTGGTAGCGGTCGACGAGATAGTCACGCTCCGCCTTGCTGCGCGCCGCGCTGCTGACTTCGGCATAGTAGCGGTTGTTGACGAGCACGCGCGGCAGCGTGTCGTTGTTGAGCTCGACCGCCCAGCCTGCACCCTGCGGCCGTACCAGCACATCGGGCACGACGGCCTGAACGCTGGTGGTATCGAAGGCGAGCCCCGGCTTGGGATTGAGCGCCCGCAGCTCGGCTACCATCTCGGCGAGGTCCTCGGCATCGACGCCGCATAGGTGCATCAACGCTGGCGCGTCGCGCCCGGCGAGCAGCGGCAGGTTGGCGAGCAGCGCCTGCATCGCCGGATCGCAGCGGTCGCGGTCCTTGAGCTGCAGGGTCAGGCACTCGGCGAGATCGCGCGCGAACACGCCGGGCGGATCGAAGCGCTGCAGCTTGGCAAGCGTCGCCTCGACGCGCGCCACGTCGCAGTCGAGGCGGCCGGCGACATCGGCAAGATAGCCCCGCAGGTATCCCGCGTCGTCGGTCATGTCGATGAGATGCGTGCCGATGATGCGCTCGACCGGCTCGGCGATGTCGACCGACAGCTGCGCCAGGAGATGCTCGCGCAAGGTGAGCGGTCGGCTCAGCGTCTGGTCGAGGCCGGGCAAGTCGCCGCCGCCGGGCGCGGCCGCCGCAGGCTTGCGCCACGCCGCCGGATCGCCGGCGAGGTCGAGGTTGCCCTCGCCCTCCGCGCCGGCGGTCTCGCGCCAGCGGTCGACATCCTCCTCGTCCGTTGCCGACGCGGCCGGGTCTTCGCTCGCGGGCGTCTCCGACGCGCCGTCCGCGGGCGTATCGTCGCGCTCGAGGAGCGGGTTCTGCTCGAGCTCGGTCTCGATGAAGGCGGACAGCTCCAAATTGGAGAGCTGCAGCAGCTTGATCGCTTGCTGCAGCTGCGGCGTCATGACGAGCGCCTGGGTCTGCCTGAGGTCGAGCCTTTGCGTGAGCGCCATGTCGACGCTTATAGCCCGAAGCCGGTCATCAAGCAAATATCGGGCCAAGTCGTTGATGGACCGTAAAACTGGCCCACGCGGCTTCGAGAACCCGCTGCATTTCAACGATTATTTGCGATTTACGCGGCGGCGCGCCGGGCGGGTTAGAGGCTGAACTTCTCGCCGAGATAGACGCGGCGCACATCGACGTCGGAGACGATCTCCGGCGGCGTGCCCTCCATGAGCACGCGGCCCTCGTGAAGGATGTAGGCGCGATCGACGATATCGAGGGTCTCGCGCACATTGTGGTCGGTGATCAGCACGCCGATGCCGCGATCCTTGAGGTGGGCGACGAGATCGCGGATGTCGCCCACCGCGATCGGGTCGATGCCGGCGAGCGGCTCGTCGAGCAGGATGAAATGCGGCTGCGTCGCGAGCGCGCGCGCGATCTCGACGCGACGCCGCTCGCCGCCGGAGAGGGCCAGCGCCGGCGCGCGGCGGAGGTGGGTGATGGAGAATTCCGCGAGCAGCTCGTCGATGATCCCCTCGCGCACCTCGTCTTCCGGCTCGGCCACTTCGAGCACCGCGCGGATGTTCTGCTCGACGGTGAGGCCGCGGAAGATCGACGCCTCCTGCGGCAGGTAGCCGATGCCGAGGCGGGCGCGGCGGTACATCGGCAAGTCCGTGATGTCCTGGCCGTCGAGGCTGATCGTGCCGACATCGGGCGCGATGAGGCCGGTGATGATATAGAAGCAGGTCGTCTTGCCGGCGCCGTTGGGACCGAGCAGCCCCACCGCTTCGCCGCGCTGCACGCCGACAT
>DASWFH010000262.1:0-3577 GCA_036394355.1 Allostellaceae bacterium
CGGCTGGCCGTCTTCCATCAGTCGGGCGTCCATTTCGACCTTGAGGCGCGCGGCTCGGCACCGCTGCCGCCTGCGCTGCGCGAGCATGCCAACGGCCTGGTCATCGCCTGAGCCGGAAAAAGAGAGGCGGCGGGCGGACCGGCGGCCGTCCTTTCGCTCACGTAATGAATGGCCTTGACCAAAATTTAACCGTTCCGGCGCCATGATCGCCACCGTTGCCTAGGCGCGCTTTGCATGGCACAAAGCGAACGGCGCCGCGGACTGTTTCGCCACCGTATCGCTCGGAAGGGCTGCCCTTTGCTGCCGATCTCCCGCCTGCTTCTGCTCTGCCTGTTGTCGACCGGCGCGGTGGCGGCTCCGGCGCGCGCCGCGGAGATGGAATTCGCCGAATGGCTCGACGGCGTGCGGCAGGAGGCGCTGGCCACGGGGATCAGCGCGCCGACGGTGGATCTCGCACTCGGCACGCTCGAGCCCATCCCGCGCGTCATCGAGCTCGATCGCCGCCAGCCCGAGGCGACGCAGAGCTACCAGCAATATCTCGATCACGTCGTCAACCCGCGGCGCAAGCATGCGCGCCAGCAGCTCGCCGGCAATCGCGCGCTGCTGGCGGAGGTCGGCAAGCGCTACGGCGTCCAGCCGCGCTTCATCGTCGCGCTGTGGGGCATCGAGTCGAGCTTCGGCGAGGGCAGCGGCAAGTTCCCGGTGGTCGGCGCGCTGGCGACGCTCGCCTATGACGGGCGGCGCAGCGACTTTTTCCGCCGCGAACTCATGAACGCGCTCAAGATCATCGATCAGGACCATTTCGATCCCAAGGACATGCTGGGCTCCTGGGCCGGCGCCATGGGGCAGAGCCAGTTCATGCCGTCGAGCTTTCTGCTCTATGCGGTGAGCTATGACGGCGACAGCCGGCGCGACATCTGGCACAGCCGCCCCGATGTCTTCGCCTCGATCGCCAATTATCTCGCCCAATCCGGCTGGCATGGCGACGAGACCTGGGGGCGGGCGGTGCGCCTGCCCGCCGAGTTCGACCCGGCGCTGGTCGGCCTCGGCGTCAGGAAGTCGCTGCGCGAGTGGCGGCAGCTCGGCGTGCGGCGCAGCGACGGCGGCGCGCTGCCGCCGCGCGATGTCGCGGCCGCGGTGCTGCGTCCCGGCGGCGAGGACGGTCCGGCGCTGCTGGTCTACGACAATTTCCGCGTGCTGATGAAGTGGAACAGCTCGAGCTATTTCGCGAGCGCGGTCGGCTTTCTTGCCGACAGCATGGAATGACGGTAGAGTACGCCAGATATTGGGTCACCTTTTCGCGACATATACTAAAGTTATGACGATCGGTCGTCTCTCCTCGTTGGGCGCCGTGTGTGCCGCAGCCTTGTTGGCGGGCTGTGCGAGCCATCCATTGGCGCCGCCGCGCTCCGCCGATGTGCAGGGCCTCGGCCTGTACAAGGTCGGCAATCCCTATCAGATCGCCGGCGTCTGGTACCGCCCGGCCGAGGATTTCTCCTATGACGAGACCGGCATCGCGTCCTGGTACGGCGAGGACTTTCACGGCAAGTACACCGCTAATGGCGAGGTCTACGATCTGAATGCGCTGACCGCCGCGCACCGCACCTTGCCGATGCCGACCATCGTCCAGGTCACCAATCTCGACAACGGCCGCAGCATCGAGCTGCGGGTCAATGACCGCGGTCCCTTCGCCCGCGGCCGCATCATCGACGTCTCCCGCCGCGCGGCGCAGCTCCTGGGCTTCGAGCCGCAGGGCACGGCCAAGGTGCGCGTGCGCATTATGGTGCCGGAGACAATCCAGGCGGTGAGCCTGGCGCGCCGCAACGGCGGCGACCAGAAGCTGGCCGAGGACGCGCCGCAAGCGGCGCCGCGCGACGCCGTGGTCGCCGAGGCATTGCAGCCGGGATCGGCGCTGCGCGTCGCCGCGGTCGAGCCGTCCTCGCGCTCGGTCGAGGCAGCGCCGGTCGTCGTGCCCAGCGCGCCAACGCCCTTGCCGGAAACGGTCACCGTCGTTCCCGTGCAGGCGACGCATATCTACATCCAGGCCGGCGCCTACGCGCATGCCGACAACGCGCTGCGCGTCAAGTCGCGGCTCGACCCGCTCGGGCCGGTCAGGGTCTATGGCGCGCGCGTCAGCGGCCTCGATGTCTACCGCGTACGGCTCGGGCCCATCGACAGCGTCGATGAAGCCGACCGGCTGCTCGGCCGCGTGGTCGACACCGGCCTCACGGAAGCGCGCATTGTCGTCGATTGATGCAAGCCGCGCCATCACCGTTTCGGCGCAATCCCGGCGCAGGCTGGAATGGCGCCCTGTTGCCCGCCCCTGATGCAGCGAATTGAGAGTGGACGAATGAAGAGCCTCGTACTTTCTCGCCTTCTGGCCGGCGCGCTTCTGGCCGCCGGCATCGCCGCCGATCCCGCCGCGGCACAACGCCCGACCTTCGACACGACCGCGCGCAACGCCATCGTCGTCGACTTCCAGACCGGCGCGGTCATGCTCGACAAGAACGCCGACCAGCACATGCCGACGGCGTCGATGAGCAAGATCATGACGGCCTATGTCGTCTACACCTATCTGCGCGACGGCAAGCTCAAGCTCGACGACCGGCTGCCGGTAAGCGAGCATGCCTGGCGCACTGGGCTCGGCGGCGACCAGTCGCGCATGTTCGTGCCTTATCCGGGCGAAGTGAAGGTCGAGGATCTGCTGCGCGGCATGATCGTGCAGTCCGGCAACGACGCCTGCGTCGTCCTGGCCGAGGGCCTCGCCGGCAGCGAGAGCGCGTTCGTCGAGAAGATGAACGAGACGGGGGAGAAGATCGGCCTCACCAACAGCCACTTCGCCAATGTCCACGGCCTGCCGTCGCCCGACCACTACATGTCGCCGCGCGATCTGGCGACGCTGTCGCGCCGGCTCATCCAGGACTTCCCGCAATATTATCGCTACGAGGCGGAGAAGAACTTCACCTTCAACGGCATCACCCAAGGCAACCGGAACCCGCTGCTGTACAAGGATCTCGGCGCCGACGGCATCAAGACCGGGCATACCGAGGAAGCCGGCTATGGCCTCGTCGGCTCGACCCTGCGCGGCGGCCGGCGCATCATCTTCGTGCTCGCGGGCATGAAGAGCATGAAGGACCGCGCGCAGGAGAGCGAGCGCGTGGTCGGCTGGGCCTATCGCGAATTCGGCAACTACACCCTCGCCAAGGCCGGCGAGGCGATCGACGACGCGCCGGTGTGGCTGGGCGCGCAGAGCAAGGTGCCGGCCGCCGCCGCCGATGAGGTGACGGTGACCTTGCCGCGCAACGCGCGCCGCGGCATGAAGGTGACAGCGGTCTACGATCACGCGGTCAAGGCACCGATCGCCAAGGGCCAGCCGGTCGGCAAGCTCGTCGTCACCGCCGCCGATGCCGATCCGCTCGAGGTCCCGCTGGTGGCGACGCAGGCGGTCGACCGGCTCGACGCCTTCAGCCGCGTCGGCGCCGCAGCCGGCTACCTGTTGTGGGGAAAGAAGAACTGAGAAGCGGCCGCTTCATCACCATCGAAGGCGGGGAGGGCGCGGGCAAGTCCACCCAGGCGG
>DASWFH010000263.1:0-2621 GCA_036394355.1 Allostellaceae bacterium
GGGGGCGCAGCGACGTGCCGAAGATCGTCGACTGGTACATGGAAGGCCGGATCAACATCGACGACCTGATTACGCACGTGCTGCCGCTCGAGCGCATCAACGACGCCTTCGATCTCATGCACAAGGGCGAATCGATCCGCAGCGTCGTCGTGTACTGACCATGCTCCGTTTCCGCCCCCGCCTGCTCGATGAGCTGCGGGACTACGATCGCAGCAAGCTCACCGCCGACCTGTCGGCAGGGTTGACCGTCGCCGCGGTCGCGCTGCCGCTGGCGATGGCCTTCGCCATCGCGTCGGGACTCAAGCCCGAAGCGGGACTCTTCACTGCGATCATCGCCGGCTTCCTCATTTCGGCGCTCGGCGGCTCGCGCGTGCAGATCGGCGGCCCGGCCGGCGCTTTCGTGGTGGTGGTGTATGCGATCGTCCAGCGCTACGGCGTGGCGAACCTGCTGCTCGCCACCATGATGGCCGGCGTGCTGCTCTTCCTGATGGGCGCGTTTCGCCTCGGCAACTTGGTGCGCTTCGTCCCGGTGACCATCGTCATCGGATTCACCAACGGCATCGCCGTGCTCATCATCCTGTCGCAGCTGCCCGATTTCTTCGGCCTGAAGGTGGACGCGCTGCCGGCGGACTTCATCCTCAAGCTGCGCGCGCTGGCGCACGCCGCGCCGACCGCGGACCCGGTGACCATCGCCCTTGGCGTCGCTTCGTTCGGCGTCATCTGGGCTTGGCCGCGCCTGTGGCGCTCTGGCAAGGGCGCGGCGTCGCGCTTCATGCGCCACATACCGGGCACCATCGTCGGCCTCGTGCTGGGCACCGCGGCGGTGGCGCTGCTGCAACTTCACGTGCCGACCATCGGCACCCGGTTCGGTGGCATCCCGCAGTCGCTTCCGCAGCTCTCGTGGCCGCACCTGGGTTGGCCCGAGATCTCGCTGCTCTTCGGGCCGGCCTTCACCATCGCGCTGCTCGGCTCGATCGAGTCGCTGCTGTGCGCCCGCGTCGCCGACGCCGTGATCGAGGACCGCCACGATCCCAATCAGGAGCTGATGGCGCAAGGCATCGCCAACATCGCCGCGCCGCTCTTCGGCGGCTTCTGCGCCACCGGCACCATCGCGCGGACCATGACCAATGTCCGCTCGGGCGCGAGGACCCCGGTCGCCGGCATGGTGCACGCCGCCGCGCTACTCGTGGTCATGCTGGTCGCGGCGCCGCTCGCCAGCCTTGTCCCGCTGGCGACACTGGCGGCGGTTCTGCTGTACGTCGCCTACTACATGGGCGAATGGCACGAGTTCGCACGCCTGCGGCAATTCTCGTACTACTACCGCCTGGTCTTGCTGACGACCTTTTTCCTGACGGTGGTGGTCGACCTCACCGTCGCCGTCCAGGTCGGGCTGGTGCTGGCGTGCCTCTTCTTCATCGCCCGCATCTCGGGGCTGACGCGGGTCGAGCCGATCCAGGAGCTCGAGGAAAGCGTGGCCGGCGTCGACCCGCGCAAGGTCGAGGCATTCCGCATCTCGGGGTCGCTATTCTTCGGCGCGGTGAGCAAGATGGACGGGCTGCTCGATCCCAAGCGGCGGCTGCCGCGCGTCATGATTCTCGACCTGGCGCAGCTCCTCAACATGGACAATACCGGGCTCGAGACGATCGAAACCCTGCACCGCATGCTGCTCAAGCGCGACGCGACGCTCATCCTGAGCGGGCTGCAGGAGCAGCCGAAGTGGCTGGTCTCGCAGTCTGGGCTCGCCGCGCTGATCGGCGCCGAAAACATAGTGCCCACGCTTGCCGAGGCCTGGCGCCGCGCGCGCCAGCTAGGCTGAGACGCCTTCGAGGAGCGCGAGCAATCCCTTGAGCAGCGCGGTGGGCGTAGGCGGGCAACCGGGTATGTGCAGGTCGACAGCAAGCACGGCCGAGACTCCGCCGACGCAGGCGGGGCTGCCGGCGAAGACGCCGCCATTGCGCGCGCAATCTCCGACAGCCACGACCCACTTCGGGTCGGGCGTCGCCTGATAGGTGCGCTCGAGCGCCTCGCGCATGTTCACCGTGACCGGCCCGGTCACCAGCAGCACGTCGGCATGGCGCGGCGAGGCGACGAAGCGCAGGCCGAATCGCTCCAGGTCGTAGAGCACGTTGTTGAGCGCATGGATTTCGAGCTCGCAGCCGTTGCAGGAGCCGGCGTCGACCTCGCGGATCGAGAGCGTGCGTCCCAGCCGTGCGCGAGACGCCTGATTCACCCGCCCGGCGAGCTCGGCCAATGCAGCGTCGTCGACTGCGGGCGCTGCCTCCGTCAGCGGTCCGCGGATGAAATTTCTCAGCAGGAATCTAGAGGTCATGGCCGGAGTACGAGCAGTTGAAGGACTTATTACACAGCGGGAAGTCGGCGACGATGTTGCCTTCGATCGCTGCCTCGAGCAGCGGCCATTGAAACCACGAGGGGTCGCGCAGGTGGCAGCGCTCTACGCCGCCCGAGGCGCCGATCCTGAGCCACGCAAAAATATCGCCGCGGAAGCCTTCAACCAGCGCTGTGCCCTCAACGGAGACCGCGGCTGCCGAGACGGGAATGTGGACCGCGCCGGAGGGCAGCTGGCCGAGGATCTGCTCGATCAGAGCAAGGCTTTGCTCCAC
>DASWFH010000264.1:0-7558 GCA_036394355.1 Allostellaceae bacterium
GCTCGAGCCGCGCCAGCGCCTTGGCATCGGCGAAGACGCGGCGGCCGAGCGCGGTGCGGTCGATGCCGCCATCCTTGCGGCGCGCGTCTGGAAACGCCTTCGCGACCGCAGCGACCGCGGCGCCGGCGGCGGTGCAGCGCGCGCGGGTGATGGCGCGCTCGGGCATGACCGAGGCGCGCTTTCGCGCCATCCTGGCCAAGCAGATGCCCGATGCCGAGAAGCGCCGCCGTGCCGACTACGTCGTGCCGAGCGGTCTCGGCCGCGCCCTCACCTACCGCGAGCTTCGGCGCATCGTGCGCGTGCTGCGGCAGGATGCGGCTTGCGCTGCGGATTCGCGAGCGGCACAGTGACCTTCATGCGCGAGATCGTCCTCGATACGGAAACCACCGGGCTCGAGCCGTCGGAGGGGCACCGCGTCATCGAGCTGGCCTGCGTCGAGCTCTTCAACCACTTGCCGACCGGGCGCGTCTTCCATCGCTATGTCAATCCGGAGCGCGACATATCGGCGGAGGCGGAAGAGGTGCATGGCCTCACCGCCGAGTTCCTCGCCGCGCATCCGCCCTTCGCCGCTGTCGCCGACGAGCTGCTCGCCTTCATCGGCAGCGATCGGCTGATCATCCACAATGCCGAGTTCGACCTGAAATTCCTCAACGCCGAGCTCAAGCGCCTGAACCGCGCCGCGCTGGTCTGCGATGTCGAGGATACCCTGCTGCTGGCGAAACGCCGCTATCCCGGCGCGCAGTCGAGCCTCGATGCGCTGTGCCGGCGCTTCAGCATCGATCTCACCGCGCGCACCAGGCACAGTGCGAAGCTCGACTGCGAGCTTCTCGCCGCGGTCTATCTCGAGCTGATCGGTGGGCGCCAGCCCGGTCTCGATCTCGCCGCCGCGATTGCCGGCGCGCGCGCAACGGGCGCTGTCGAGCGCCCGGCCCGTCCGCCGCGACCACACGCGCCCAGCGTCGAGGAGCTGGCGGCGCATGCGGCGCTGCTGGCGAAGCTCAAGCAGCCGCTCTGGCTCGCGGCGGAATAGCGCAAGCTTACGCGGTCGCGGTATTGGGCGCAGCGGCGGCGGCGGCCTGCTGGCGGCGCAGCAAATCGGCAAAATCGATGGGATGAATGAGGAGCGGCGGGAAGCCGCCCTCGCGCGTGGCGTTGGCGATGACCGTGCGGGCGAAGGGAAAGAGCAGGCGCGGCGTCCCCACCAGTAGCAACGTCGGCACCAGCGCCTGCGGCGTGTTGCGGATGGTCACCACTGCCGCATAAGCGAGCTCGGTGACGAACACGATTTCGGCGCCGGCATTGGCCTTGGCGGTAATCGACAGCAGCACCTCGTAGACGTCCTGGCCCAGCGCCTGCGCCTTGACGTCGACGCCGAGCTGCACTTCAGGCGGCTCCGATTGTTGCAACAGGCTGTGCGGCGCGCGCGGGTTCTCGAAGGACAAGTCCTTGATGTATTGCGCGTTGACGATGAGCTGGTGATCGGCCGCGCCATTCCCTGGCGGCGCTGCGGCGCCGGTGACGTTGTCCGCCATGATGCTCTCCCATTGCTGATGCGCGCTGGCTAGCACGGATTGCCCGTGCGGCACAACCCGGCCCTGCGCTTGCCCTTTCGCGGGGTTCGCCTTATCTAGTGTGGATGGGCGACGGCTTCCAATATCTCGACATCGTCCTGTTCGCGGTGATCGCGGGCTTCCTCATCCTGCGCCTGCGCAGCGTGCTCGGTCGCCGCACCGGAAACGAGCGTCCGCGCGATCCCTTCGTGCCGCCGAAACCGGAGGGTGCGACGGAAAACACCGTGTCGCTGTCGCGCGGCCGGCCGTCGGTCGGCGCGCCGCCGGCCAACGCGTCGGCGCCCCCCGCCACGCCCGGCGCGCGCCTCAAGGCCGCCGATCCGGGTTTCGACGAAACCGCATTCCTCGCCGGGGCGCGGAGCGCGTTCGAGATCATCGTCAACGCCTTCGCCAAGGGCGACACGGCCGCGCTGCAGCCGCTGCTCAGCGACGGGGTCTACGCGTCCTTCGCCGAGGCGATCCGCGCGCGCCTGGCGCGGCACGAGACGTTCGAGACGAATCTGCTGACGATCAAGACGGTGGAGCTGGTCGATGGCGAGATCGAGGGCGATGCGGCGTTCGCCACCGTGAAATTCGTCTCCGACCAGACCAATGTCACCCGCGCCGCCGACGGCAGCGTCGTCGACGGCGACCCCGATCGCGTGGTGGACAAGACCGATCTCTGGACCTTCTCACGCGCGCTGCGCTCGCGCGACCCCAACTGGACGCTCGTCGCCACGCACAGCTCGTGACCCGCCCCGCGACATGACGCATCTTCGGCCGGCGGCGGCCGGTCTTGTTCTGCTGTCGCTTCTCGCCGCCTGCGCCCGGCCGCCGGATCGCCTGACCCTCATGCCGGCAAGCTTCGATGCCCTGCCCGGCTGGCAGCAGGACGATCAGGGCGCCGCGCTCGCCGCGCTCGACCGCTCCTGCGCACTGGTGCTGCTGCCGACGCGGCCGTCCGACGCCTCGCTCGGCGCCGGCGGCGTCGCCGGCACGGTGGCGGACTGGCGGGGCCCGTGCGCCGCCGCGGCGGCGCTCGACCGCGCCGATCCGGCGGCGCCGCGGCAGTTCTTCGAGGCGTGGTTCACGCCCTACAAGGCCGCGAACAACGGCCGCTCGCACGGCCTGTTCACCGGCTATTACGAGCCCGAGCTGCGCGGCGCGCGCCAGCCCGGCGAGACCTACGCGACACCGCTGCTGCGCCGTCCGCCCGACCTGGTCATGGTCGAGCTCGGACAGTTCCGCCCGGCGTGGCGCGGCGAGCGCATCGCCGGCCGCGTCGTCGACGGCCGGCTCCAGCCTTTCGAGAGCCGCGCCCAGATCGAGCGCGGCGTGCTCGATCGCCAGCATCTCGCCTTCCTGTGGGTCGACGACCCCGTCGATGCCTTCTTCCTGCAGATCCAGGGCTCCGGCCGCGTCCGCCTGCCCGACGGCACCATGGTGCGGGTCGGCTATGACGGCCAGAACGGGCAGCCCTATGTGCCGATCGGCCGCTTGCTGATCGAGCGCGGCGCGCTCGATCGCGATTCGGCGTCGATGCAGGCGATCCGCGCCTGGATCAAGGCCAACCCCGAGGCCGGCGCGGCGTTGATGACGGAGAATCCGTCCTATGTCTTCTTCCGCGAGGTCGTCGGCGACGGGCCGATCGGCGCCCAGGGCGTCGCGCTCACCGTCGAGCGCAGCCTCGCCGTCGACCGCGATTTCGTGCCGCTGGGCGTGCCGGTCTGGCTCGATGCCGGCGAGGGCACGGAGAAGCTGCAGCGGCTGATGATCGCGCAGGACACCGGCGGCGCCATCCGCGGCCCGGTGCGCGGCGACGTGTTCTGGGGCTTCGGACCCGCGGCCGAGGCGCGCGCCGGCACGATGAAGGCAGCCGGCGAATATTACCTGCTGCTGCCCAAGACCGTCACGCCGGTGCCGTCTTCCTGATCCAAAGTATTCGCCTCGGCCGGTCGATCGAATTGTCCATAATTGCGCGCGTAACTCAAATTTAATCCCGCATAGGCAAAAGAGAGGAAAGGGCCGCCGCCCAGCTTGGCGCCGGCCGCGCACCAACCTTCATTCGAGAGGTCCTATGCGTCAGATCATCCTCGCCCTGGTATCGTGCGTGGCCCTTGCCGCGTGTGTCACCACCTATGAGACGCGGGTTCAGCCGCCGCGGCAGGCCTATGTCATGCCGCCGGCGCCGCCCGACTATGTCGCGCAACCCGCTCCGGTCGCACCCGATTACGCGCCACCCGGCACCATCGGCGTGAACAAGACCACCGGCGGTGCCTTGGTCGGCGCCGGCGTCGGCGGCCTCATCGGCTCGAAATTCGGCCATGGCGAAGGCAAAGGCGTCGCCACGGTGCTCGGCGTGCTGGCCGGCGGCCTGCTCGGCTCGCAGGTCGGCGCCTCGCTCGACCGCGCCGACCAGATGGCGCTGCACACCACCACCGTCAACGCGCTCGAGACCGTCCCGGCCGGCCAGGCCATGCCGTGGCGCAACCCGGATTCCGGCAATTACGGCAGCGTCGTGCCGCAAGCCGTCTACCAGGCCCCGGACGGCCAGTATTGCCGCGAGTTCCAGCAGACCATCGTCGTCGGCGGCCAGCAGGAGCACGGTTTCGGCAAGGCCTGCCGCCAGCCGGACGGCAGCTGGAAGGTCGTCCAGTAAGGCGGTGCTGCGGCTGGATCGATGCGCGCCACGCCGATGCGACGGCGTGGCGCGTGCTTTTTGCGGGCGAATAAGCTTCGGCGAAAGACGCTCGATTGTTACAGACGGGGCGAATTGCGGAATTGATTCTTTAAGTCACCCGTTGTAACTCCGATGTGATACAGCGGCGGCCACAAGACACCAGGGATAGCGGTCCCCTCAGGTGGTGGCCCGTACTGCAAGCCTGCTACAGAGAGGTCCCCATGCGTAAGCTCTTTTCGACCGTGGCGGTGTGCGCTGCTCTCGCGGCCTGCGCCCAGCCGGGACAGCCGGGCTATGGCGAGGCCGGCACCATCGGCATGAACAAGACCACCGGCGGCGCGCTGGTCGGCGCCGGCGCCGGCGGCCTCATCGGCTCGCAATTCGGCAGCGGCTCGGGCAAGGGCCTCGCCACGGCGATCGGCGTGATCGCCGGCGGCCTTCTTGGTTCGCAGGTCGGCGCCTCGCTCGACCGCGCCGACCAGATGGCGCTGCACAGCACCACGGTGAGCGCGCTCGAGAGCGCGCCGCCCAACCAGGCGCTGCCGTGGCGCAATCCCAACTCCGGCAATTACGGCACGGTGACGCCGGGGCCGGTCTATCAGGCCTCGGGCCAGTACTGCCGCGAGTTCCAGCAGACCATCGTCGTCGGCGGCGAGCAGCAGCAGGGCTACGGCCGCGCCTGCCGCCAGCCCGACGGCAGCTGGAGGATCGTCCAGTAGATCTCGGTCGCTTCACCCGCCGCAGCCGAGCGCGGCGGCGGGTGCGAAGCCTTTGCAATTGCTTTCCGAGTGCCGGGTGGCCATCCTCTAGGTGCTTGTTTGCCTGGAGCGATTGCCGCCGATGTCAGAAGCGCCCGTGCGCGTTGGCCTGTTCGTCACCTGCCTCGTCGATCTCTTCCGTCCCTCCGTCGGCTTCGCCGCGGTGAAGCTGCTGGAGGAAGCCGGCTGCAGCGTCGAGGTCCCGGCGGCGCAGACCTGCTGCGGTCAGCCTGCCTACAATTCCGGCGACAAGGCCGATGCCAAGGCGATCGCGCGCCAGGTCATCGACGCTTTCGCGAGCTTCGATTATGTGGTCGTGCCGTCCGGCTCGTGCGGCGGCATGATCAAGGAGCACTATCCCGCGCTCTTCGCCGACGATCCCGCGCTGTTCCAGCGCGCCCAGCATCTCGCCAAGCGCACCCACGAGCTCGTGTCCTTCCTCGCCGATGTGCGCGGCCTCGAGCGCGTCAGCGCGCATTACGACGGCGTCGCCACCTACCACGATTCCTGCTCGGGGCTGCGCGAGCTCGGCGTCAAGCAACAGCCGCGCAAGCTGCTCGCGGCCGTCGAAGGGCTGACGCTCAAGGAGCTGCCCGGTGCCGAGGTGTGCTGCGGCTTCGGCGGCACCTTCTGCGTCAAATATCCGGAGATCTCCGAGCGCATGGCCGCGGACAAGGCGGCCGACATCGCCGCCACCGGCGCCGACACGCTGCTTGCCGGCGATTTGGGCTGCCTCCTCAACATGGCCGGCAAGCTCTCGCGCCTCGCCAATCCCGTGCGCGTGCGCCATGTCGCCGAAGTGCTGGCGGATATGAGCGACGAGACGCCGCCGATCGGCGCGCCCGCGCGCGCGGAGCCGCGCTGATGCAGGCCACCAGCCATTCCTTCAAGGCGAACGCGCACCAGGCGCTCGGCAACGCCAATCTGCAGAAGGCGCTCCATCTGATGCGCAGCGGCTTTCCCGCGCGCCGCGCCGCGGCGATCGCCCGGCTGCCGGAGTTCGAGGCGCTGCGCGAGGAAGGCAAGGTGATCAAGGATCACGTGCTCGAGAATCTCGACTTCTATCTCGAGACCTTCGAGCGCAACGTCGTCGTGCGCGGCGGCGAGGTGCATTGGTGCCGCACGCCGCAGGAAGCGCGCGACACGGTGCTGGCGATCTGCCGCCGCCTCGAGGCGAAGACGGTGACCAAGGGCAAATCGATGATCGCCGAGGAGATCGCGCTCAACGATCACCTCGAGCAGAACGGCATCACGCCGGTCGAGACCGATCTCGGCGAGTACATCATCCAGATCCGCCACGAGTATCCGAGCCACATCATCGCCCCGGCGATCCATCTGGTGAAGGAGCAGATCGCCCAGAGCTTCCGCGAGACGCATACGACGCTCGATCCCGCGCGCCAGCTCGACGAGGCGCCGACCCTGGTCGCCGAGGCGCGCGCCGTGCTGCGCCAGAAATTCCTCGCCGCCGATGTCGGCGTCACCGGCGCCAATTTCTGTGTCGCCGAGACCGGCTCGACCATCATCGTCACGAACGAGGGCAACGGCGACCTCACGCAGACGCTGACCAAGGCGCATATCGTGCTGGCGAGCCTCGAGAAGATGGTGCCGACGCTCGAGGACGCCGCGACCATCCTGCGGCTGCTGGCGCGGTCGGCCACCGGCCAGGAATTCTCGACCTACACGACGGTATCGACCGGGCCGCGCCGGCCCGGCGACATGGACGGACCCGAAGAATATCACGTGGTCTTTCTCGACAATGGCCGCAGCGCCATGCTCGGCACCGAGTTCCAGGACATGCTGCGCTGCATCCGCTGCGGCGCCTGCATGAATCATTGCCCGGTCTATGCCACGGTCGGCGGGCACGCCTATGGCTGGGTCTATCCCGGACCGATGGGCGCCGTGCTGACGCCGAGCTTGGTCGGCATCGACGAGGCCGGGCACCTGCCCAACGCCTCGACCTTTTGCGGCAAATGCGAGAGCGTCTGCCCGATGAAGATCCCGCTGCCCAAGATGATGCGCCACTGGCGCGAGCGCGAATACGAGAAGAAGCTCTCGCCGGTGACCTATCGCTCGGGGCTGGCGTTGTGGGCGTTCTTCGCCAAACGGCCGGCGCTCTATCACATGCTGGCGGAATGGGGCGCGCGCTTCCTGGGCGCCGTCGGCGGGCCGCACGGGCGCTTCCGCTCGCTGCCGCTCGCCGGCGGCTGGACGGCCGGGCGCGATATGCCGGCACCCGAAGGGCGCAGCTTCCAGAGCCTCTGGGCAGAGCGCCAACGGAAGAAGGCGACGTGAAAGAAGAAGCACGCAGCCAGATCCTCGGCTCCATCCGCCGCGCGCTGAAGCGCGGCCCGGTCGATGAGGAGCGCCAGCATGCGCTCGAGGAGCGCCTCGCGAACCCCCGGCCCAATCTGATACCGGCGCGCGCCGCAAGCCTCCAACACGCGGCACAGGTCGATCTCTTCGTCGCCATGGCCGAGGAGGTGCAAACGACGGTCGCGCGCGTGTCCTCGATCGCCGAGGTGCCGGGTGCCGTCGCCGACTACCTGGCGCAGAGCAATCTGCCCTCGCGG
>DASWFH010000265.1:0-7868 GCA_036394355.1 Allostellaceae bacterium
GATCGCGCAGCGTGACGATCTGACGGACACCGCCGCTGTCGACGATCTCCAGGTTCGCCATCCCGCCCGGGCCGATATCGACATAGAGCTCGCGCGGCCGGGGGATCATGTGATCGAGGCCGTCGAGCGCGATCTCGATGACGTCGCTCTTGGGGTCGTAGACGATGCCGAGAAGCGGCAGCCATTCGCTCTGGACGTGGCTGCCGAGCGCGAGGGAGGCGATCTCTATCTCCGCTTGCTTGCCGATCAGCCCCTTCGACATGCGGTCGCAGAAAGCGCGCCACTCCGATTTGTCGAGCTTGCGTGATGCCATGCCTAGACCCTCCGCCGTCCGAACGCCTCGCAGCCTCGACGGTTCCGCCCTTGCCGACGCGACACGCTGTGCGTCGCCGCGCGGGAATGCGCTCGACGCTGCTCCGTCAAAACTACCGAAACCGTGGGGGGTAAACATTGACGGCCATCAATTCGCCGCCGATTGAGACCGTTTAGATTTCGTGGGGGCGGCATGACCGCGCGTTCGGACACTTCCTCTGGCGGGTGACGCGATGACCGTGCTGGATATTTTTTGGCTCTTCTTCATGTTGTCGGCGATTCAACCGGTTCTGCGCCAGCGCATGCTCGACGCCATGCGCATGCGCAGGATCGCGCGGCTCGAGCGGATGCGGAACTCGCGCGTGATCCTGCTGGTGCACCGCCAGGAGACCATGCGCCTCCTCGGCTTCCCGATCGCGCGCTACGTCGACATCAACGATTCCGAGGAGGTGCTTCGTGCCATCCAGATGACGGACGACGACGTCCCCTTGGATCTCGTGCTGCATACGCCGGGCGGGCTCGTGCTTGCCGCTTTGCAGATCGCCCGCGCGATCCGCGCCCACACGGCCAAGACGACGGTATTCGTGCCGCATTACGCCATGTCCGGCGGCACGCTCATCGCTCTCGCCGCCGACGAGATCGTAATGACGCCCCATTCGGTGCTCGGGCCGATCGATCCGCAGCTGCGCGACCTTCCGGCGGCCTCGCTTATCGCCTCGCTTATCAAGGTGGTCGAACAGAAGCCGATCGCCGAGATCGACGACGAGACGCTGGTCCGCGCCGATGTCGGCTGCAAGGCGATGGCGCAGGTGAAGAAGGCGGCACAGGAGCTGCTCCACCGCCGCCTGCCGGCGGAGCAAGCCGATGCGCTGGCGGAGAAGCTGTCGACCGGCACCTGGACGCATGACTACCCGATCTCGGCCGACGAAGCGCGGCAGCTGAGCCTGCCGGTGAATACCGACATCCCGCGCGAGGTGCTGGAGCTGATGGCGCTTTACCCGCAACCCATGTCCTCGCAGCCCGGCGGCGTCGAATACCTGCCGGTGCCGCGCCAGCGGGAGCAACCCGGCGCGGCGTGAGCCGGCGGGGCATTGGGACACGGACCAGGATGCTGAGGGAAAAGGCCGGTGCGGAATACCAGCGATGGCACCGAGTGGGCATTTACGCGACCTTCGAACACCTCGTCGTCCGTATTCTGACAGGTCTCATCGCCGTCGTCGTCGCCGCGGCGGTGTGGAGCTTGGCCGTCAAGATCCTGTTCAGCCTGATCGAGTCGGATGCCTTTGATCCGACCGACCATGCCGTGTTTCAAAGCGTGTTCGGCATGATCTTCACGGTCATCATCGCGCTCGAGTTCAAGCGAACCCTTCTCGTCGTGACCGAGCGGAGGGACAGCCTCGTGCAGGTCCGCGCGGTGATCCTGATCGCCATGTTGGCCGTCGTGCGCAAGCTCATCATTCTCGACATCGCGGTGGCCGATGCGCCGCAGCTGTTCTCGCTCGCCGCCGCGATCCTGTCGCTGGGCGCGGTCTATTGGCTGGTCAAGGACCAGGCCGGCAGCACGCGGCTGACGGCGTCGGGCGCACGCACCGAAGGACCGATCGACCAAGCCTGAGTGTTCAGTGGCGGAGAGTGCCGACATGGAAAGCGCTACGGCTACCGAATCATTGGTGCATGTCGTCTGCCCGTCCTGCGGCGCCGTCAACCGCATCCCGCCGTCGCGCCCGGCCAAAGCGGCGAAATGCGGCAAGTGCCATCAGGCGCTGTTCACGGGCAAGCCGGTGCCGGCCGATGCCGCCAGCTTCGAGCGCCACGTCACGCGCAACGACATTCCCGTGGTCGTCGATTTCTGGGCGCCATGGTGCGCGCCCTGCAAGGCCATGGCGCCCGCCTTCGAGCGCGCCGCCGCCGAGCTCGAGCCGCGGTTCCGCTTGCTCAAGGTCGACGCCGACCAGGCACCGGATATCGCCGCGCGCTACAGCGTGAGCAGCATTCCCACGCTCATGCTGTTCCACCGCGGACAACCGGTCGCGCGTACCGCAGGCGCGATGGACGCGACCCGCATCCTGGCGTGGATCCGCGCTCACGACCCGCAGCCCCACGCATCCGGCACATAGGTGACAAAGTATCAAGGGAGACTAGCGATGGCGGAACGCAAGCGGAGCAGCGCCGGCGGCGGCCGGCAGAAGCGATCGATGCGCGTGGCGAGCCGGGCGGAGCGGACAGCCCCCGTCGCCGAGCGCCGGCACGACGTCCCCGAGGTGATGCGCGCGGCGGCGATCGACCGGTTCGGCGGGCCCGAAGTGCTCACCCTGCATCGGCTGCCGGTGCCGGTTACCACGGCGAACGAGGTGCTGATCGCCGTGGATACCGCCGGCGTCGGCAGCTGGGACGCCGACATGCGCGCAGGCTGGTGGCCGGAAGGACGGCCGCGCTTTCCGCTCGTGCTCGGCAGCGACGGTGCCGGCATCGTCGCCGCGGTGGGCGCACGCGTGCGGCGCTTCAAGCCCGGCGACCGCGTCTACGCCTACAGCTTCGCCAATCCCAAGGGCGGCTTCTACGCCGAGTTCGTTGCGGTGGCGGTGGAGGGTGTCGCGCCGGTGCCGGCGGGGCTCGACCTCGAGCATGCCGGCGCCGTGCCGACCATCGGGCTCACCGCGCTGCAGGGCGTCGACGAGGCGCTGCGCGTCAAAGAAGGCGAGGCGGTGATCGTTCATGGCGCGTCCGGCGGCGTCGGGCATCTCGCGCTGCAATTCGCGAAGTTCCGCGGCGCGCGCGTGCTGGCGACGGCGAGCGGCGATGACGGCGTCGCGTTCGTGCGCCGCCTTGGCGCCGATGACGCCGTCGACGGCAAGAAGGACGAGATCGCCGCCGCGGCGCGCGCATTCGCGTCGGACGGGGTCGATGCCGTGCTCGCCCTGGCCGGCGGCCCGGCGCTGACACAATGCCTCGATGCGCTGCGCCAGGGTGGCCGGCTGGCCTATCCCAACGGCGTCGAGCCCAAGCCGCGGAAGCGGCGCGGCATCGAGGTCACGGCATATGACGGCGTCGCCGACGCCGTCCATTGGCAGCGGCTCGGGCGCGCCATCGAGGCGGCGAAGCCGGAGATCGTCATCGCCGAGAGCTTCCCGCTCGAGGAAGCGGCGGCCGCGCACCGGCGCATCGAGGCGGGGCACGTGCTCGGCAAGGTCGTGCTCGGAATCCGCTGAGCATGCCGGGCTCTCGCGCCGCGACGGAGCCGTGGACCCGCTCCCGAGCGGGCGCGCGCGAGCAGGAAGCCGGTGCCGCGGCGGCGCGCTCCGGCGCCATGAGCGCGGTGCTGGCACGGAACTGGTGGCTGGTCGGCCTGCGCGCGCTCGCGGCCGGCGTGTTCGTCCTCTGCGTCGCGCTGCTGCCGCCGCAGAGCATCGCGTCGCTGGTGGTGCTGTTCGCCGCCTATGTCGCCGCCGACGGCGCGCTCGCCATTCTCGCGGGCCTGCGCGCGGCGCGCCGCGGCGAGCGCTGGTGGTCGCTGATTCTCGAAGGCACGATAAACCTGGCGGCGGCGGCCGCAATCCTCGTCTGGCCGGTGGTCGTCGCTGTCCCGTTCGTGAGCCTGACGGCGGCCTGGGCCATCATCACGGGCGCGCTGCTGTTTGCCGCCGCGCACCGGCTGGCCCTCCGCCATGGCCGCTGGCTCGTCGTGTTTGGCGGCGCCGTGTCGGTGGCGTGGGGCCTCCTGGCCGCGACGGTCGGGCCCGCCGGCAGCGATGCGCGGACGATCGAGCTGTGGCTGGCCGCCTACGCGGTCATTTTCGGCGCGACGATGCTCATCCTCAGCTTGCGGCTGCAGCGCCGCCACGGCGAAGCGGCGGCCACGAGCGCGGGTCCATAACGGAACAGACGGAGACAGGAGCGATGGCACTGCAAGCGATCAATCCGGCCAACGGCGAGACACTGGCGACCTATGACGAGATGACACCGCAGCAGGTCGGGGACATCGTCGACAAGGTCCACAAGGCCTTCCTCGCGTGGCGCGGCACCGCCTTCCGCGAGCGCGCCGAGCGCATGCGCCGCGCTGCGGAAGTGCTGCGCGCCGAGACGGGCGATTACGCGCGGCTCATGGCGCAGAAGATGGGCAAGCCGGTGCGCGACGGCGTGGCGGAAGCGCAGAAATGCGCGCTCGCCTGCGATTACTTCGCCGCCAATGCCGAGCGCTTCCTCGCCCGTGAGCGCGGCGAGCGCATCGCCGCCGAGCGGATCGACAGCGGCATGGTCTTCGTCAACGACGCCGTGCGTTCGGATCCGCGGCTGCCCTTCGGCGGCGTCAATGAAAGCGGCTACGGCCGCGAGCTCTCGCATTACGGCATCAAGGAGTTCGTCAACATCAAGACCGTCTGCGTCGCCTGAAGCGCGCGAGCGCCCGCGGCTCACTCCGCGTATTCGTCGGAGCCCTGCACCCACAGGAAGGACTGGATGTCGATCATGTCGCGCGGATCGAGGTCGGCGAGGTCGTCGCGAACGGCGCCGGCGAAGTCGAGCAGGCTCGCATAGACTTTCCACGACAGGCGCGATTCGTAGTGGAGCGGGAAGCCGTAAGCCTGCGCCGCGCGGCGGGTGACGGTGGGCTTCAGGAAGATGTGGATGTCCGGCTCCGCGATGAAGCCGAACACGGTGGCGATCGGCCAGGTCGAGACGCGCGATTGCCTGCGCGGCAGCCTGGCCACGACGGCGCACCAGCGCTCGAACTTGCGCTCCATCTCGCCCGGGCCGTAGACGAGATCGTAGAGCCCCTGCGCGAAGGCGCGCTCGCCCGCCGCCGACTCGACCGCATCGCGCAGCGCCATCTTCTCGAAGGAGAAGACGAGATGCGTGCGCGCCTCGATGCCGAGGGCGCGCGCGGCGATTTCGGCATAGTCGCGGTTGCGCAGCAGCGTGCGGTATGTGGCGGCGTCGAGCAGCCGTGTCCACTGCTCATGCGCCTCGCATTTGTAGCCGCGCTCCCAGGCGATATAAGTCCCGTCCGCGAAGCCGTCGGGGAAGAAGCGCAGGAACTTGCGCCGACAGCGCCAGGCGCCGGCAGCGCCGCGGAGGGTCGGCGCTCTGTGCGCCGGCGCCGCTCCGCCCCGCAGCCGCGCAAGCGGCGTGCGCGCGCCGTTGCGGTGCGGCGAGGGCGGCTGCCCGGGTGTGTCGGCGCGAGGACGCATCGTTTCGATCTCGCCGCGATTGTCGCGCCGCCGCCGCGCCGCGGCCTTGACTCGTGTCAATATTCCCGCCGCGCATTGTCAGGGGCGGCGCTCAGGCGCTATAGGGCCGGCATGAGGCTTGCCTGGCATTGGGTACTCGCCATCGCGCTGTTGTGCATCGGCGTCGCTCTCTTCGTCGAGGCGCTGACGACGACTCACAGCGTGTGGCTGAGCCTGCCGCTGCTGCTGCTGTCGGGCCTGTTCACGGGACCCGGGCTCATCGCGCTCCTGGCGCTGCTCGGCCTCTACGACCTTGCCCTCGAATTCAACGGTCACCGCCTCGAGTTCAAGAAGCCGCCACGCCGCGCCCTGTGACCGGCCGGGGGCGCGCTTTTCACCGGGCATTGGGAAAGCCCCCGCTAGGCCTTTGCGGCCATGCTCCGCCTGCCCGGGCGTGACCTCAACGGCGCACAAGCCGCCGCACGGGCGCGTAGATGAAGGGCAGCACCGCCGCGGGCGCCAGCAGCGGATAGGCGAGGAAGGCGTTGCCGAGCGCGCCCAGGACGGCGCCGAGCGCATAGCTCAGCCACACCAGGGCGAAGATCGCGACGCCGTCGGAGGATGTCGCCGATGGCGCGCGGCGCGTCCACAGCCAGGCGACCAGCCCCTCGCCGAGCTTCTGCAGGTTGCCGGTGATGAAGACGGTGTTGAGGCTGACGCCGCCGAACCGGGTGGCGGCCGCGTTCTGCATGCCCATGGCGAGCGCCAGCAGCAGCGCTGCCGAGCGCTTGTCGAGAAAGCTGCAGACGACGTGCAGCACGGCGGTGAGCGTCAGCGCCAGCCATGGCGCCGCGCCGAGCTGCAGGAGGGCGCGCGACAGCAGCACGCCCGCCACGAACGCGCCGATGATCGCGCCATAGAACGCGGCGCGGAGAAGCTGCGCGCTGGCCAGCCCGATGCCGAGCAGGATGGTATTGCCGGTCATGAGTCCGGCAAAAGCGTCGAAGCGCAGGAAGCCGATCGTGTCGGCATATCCCGCGACGGCCGCAAGCACGCAGGCCTGTAGCACCTGGGTCGCTCCTCTTTGGCAGAGCCATGATAACAGCCCGTCGGCCGGGTTTGACGCCGCAGATGACGCCGATCGCGCCCGTCTCCAAACCGCGATCTGCCGGCCGCGGCCAATAAATGCAATGGTTTAGTAAGAATTTTGCGGCAACATTGCTGCCCGTCCGCCACCCACCTTGCCGGTTTCGGCATTGCGGACGAATCGCCGTCCTGCGTCGACAACATGGTCCATGCGATGAAGAACGACATCCGAAACCACGCGATCAGACCCTCGGACAGCCGCGGCCGGCTGACCATTCCGCGCCGCCTCGCCCTCCTGGTTGTCGTCGCCATGATCGTCAGCGTGACCGCTTTCGCGGTACAGCTCCAGACGTTGCGCGATACCCTGTTCGAAGAGCGCGAGAACGCGATCCGCAACGAGGTGCAAAGCGCCGCGTCATTGGTGCGCGCTATCGCCGAAGAGGCGAAGCTCGGCCGCATCACCGAGGCCGAGGCGCAGGAGCGGGCCAAGGCGGCGTTGCGCGCGATGAAATTCGGCAAGGGCGACTATTTCTACGCCTATCGCTACGACGGTGTGAACGTCGCGCACGGGCTCAAGCCGGAGAACGAGGGCAAGAACCTGCTGGAGCTCAAGGACGCCAACGGCGTGCGCTTCAACGCCGAGCTCATCAAGGCGGCGCAGCAAGGCGGCGGCTTCGTCTCCTTCCTGTTTCCGCGCGCCGGCGCGCCGGAGCCATCGCCGAAGCTCGGCTATGCGCTCGGCATAGAGCCCTGGGGATGGGCGGTCGGCAGCGGCGTCTATATCGACGACATCGATGTGATTTTCCGCGACCGCCTCTTCTACGCCACGTGCTGGTCGATCGGCTTGCTCGCTCTGCTCGGCCTCTGCGCTTGGCCGATCGCTCGCAGCATCGTGCGTCCGATACGCGGACTCACCACGGCGATGACGATGCTGGCCGACGGCGATACCGCGACGCTTGTTCCGGAGACGGAGCGGCGCGACGAGGTTGGCGCCATGGCACGCGCGGTCGGCGTGTTCAAGACCAACATGATCGAGGCGGATGGCCTTCGCCTCGAGCAGGAAGAGCAGAAGGTAAGGGCGGCTTCCGCGCAGAAGGCCGCGCTTCACCGCATCGCCGACGAGTTCGAGCGCAGCGTCGGCGGCATCGTCGACACGGTGGCGTCGGCCGCCACCGAGATGCAGCGCACGGCGCAGTCGATGTCGGTCACCGCCGAGGAGGCGAACCGTCAGGCGACCACCGTCGCGGCGGCCACGTCGGAAGCCACCTCGAATGTCGAGACCGTGGCGACGGCGGCCGGGCAGCT
>DASWFH010000266.1:0-4748 GCA_036394355.1 Allostellaceae bacterium
GCGCCGGCTGGAGCGGCCATCTCGCCTGCGACTTCCTCTTCGCCGACCGCCGCATCCCCGTCTGCAGCCCGCACTACCGCGCGACGCATGCCGTCGACGCCGCGGCCGCCGATCCGCTCGCCGGCCACACCCTGCTCGAGGCGCTGTCCGCGCCGGAGGATTGGCCGGATTGGCTGCTGGCGACGAGCGCGCCGGCCGCCGGTACGCAGCGGCTCAGCTTCGGCGACGAGCGGCTGGCGCTCGAGGCGGCGCTACGCGGCCTCGGCATCGCGCTCGCCGACCGCGCACTGGCGGCGGAGCCGCTCGCGGCCGGCCGCCTCGTCGCGCCGCTCGGGCCGCGCGAGATGCTGCGGGGGACGGCGTGGTTCCTGCTATATCCCGCCGACGCCGCTTCGTGCGCCGCGCCCGTTGCCGCGCTGCGCGGCTGGCTGCTCGGCGAGTGCGATCGCGCCGAGGCTTGAATGAAATCGCCTCACGGACGCAGGAGCGTTACTAGTTTGACGACAGCGTCGGCCGGCAAGCCTGAACAGACTACGTAGATAGCGAGCAACAGGAGGGCGACCGCGGCGATCGTCTTCGCGACGTCTAAGTGGACGGTGGTGCGGGTGACCGACGAACGAAGCTTGGAGCGACTCGGGGGATGTGCGGGTCCGGACAAGACGAAAGCCCTTTTTGGCTTAAGCGTTTTTCGAACCGGAACCAAGAAAAAGAATATCCGCTGGCTCTCAGAGCTGGTCAATATGACCCGAAGGTGAACGTGCCAGATTCTTTCCGACTTATGGCACGGAATCTCCGAGTCGAATTCCGCACCGCACGAGTTACGTGCGTACGAAGCGCAGAAGTCCAACGTCAAAAAAAGAAGCCGATGCCGCCGCCGGCAAGTATGGGCCGGTCTCCGTGCCGCTTTTTGCCACTGCCGGGACCTCGATACCGATTAACCAGCACTGCCGTCAGCGCCGCGGCAGGAGGCGGGTGACGTGGCCCATCTTGCGCCCGGGGCGCGGCTGGCCCTTGTCGTAGAGATGCAGCTTCGCCGTGGGCTCGTTGAGCGCCTCGCGCCATCTGGCGACGTCGTCGCCGATGAGGTTCTTCATCACCGCGTCGGAATGGCGCTCGGGCGAGCCCAGCGGCAGGCCGCAGATGGCGCGCACGAACTGCTCGAACTGGCTGGTGATGCAGGCGTCGATCGTCCAGTGTCCGGAATTGTGCGGCCGCGGCGCGATCTCGTTGACCAGGACGTCGCCGCCGGCGGTGACGAACATCTCGACGGCGAGGAGGCCGACGATCTCGAGCCGGTCGGCGACGTGGCGCGCGATCGCCTCGGCGCGCATGGCGATTTCCGGCGCGATGCGCGCCGGCGCGATGGTCGTGTCGAGGATGTGATGGCTGTGCTGGTTCTCGACCGGCACATAGGTGGCCGAGGTCCCGTTCATGCCGCGCGCGACGATCACGGAGATCTCGCAGGCGAAGTCGACGAAGCTCTCGAGAATGCCGAGCTCCGCGCCCATCTGGCGCCACGCCGCGGCGAGATCGGTGTCGGGGCGGATCATCACCTGGCCCTTGCCGTCATAACCGAGCCGCACCGTCTTGAGCACGCCGTGCGGGCCGATGTCGCGCAGCGCGCAGGACAGCGCCTCCTCGCTCGCGACTTCCTGGTAGCGCGCCGTGGCGACGTCGATCGAGCGCAGGAAATCCTTCTCGTTGAGGCGGTCCTGGGCGATGCGCAGCGCGTCGGGGCCCGGCCGCACCGGCTTCAGCGCGGCGAGGATGTCGACGGACTCGGCCGGCACGTTCTCGAACTCGAAGGTGACGACGTCGACGGCGGCCGCGAATTTCCGCAAAGCGCCGCGGTCGTCGTATTCGGCGGTGGTGGCGAACGCCGTCACGCGCTTCGCCGGGCTGTCGGGCTCGGGGCAGAAGATGTGGCAGCGATATCCCAGCGCGGCCGCGGCGAGCGCGGTCATACGGCCGAGCTGGCCGCCGCCGAGAATGCCGATCGTCCCGCCGGGCTCGATCATCAGCCCTCGGGGCGCTCGCCGACCGCATCGGTCTGCTCGCGCCGCCAGCGGTCGAGCGCGGCGGCGACCGCCTTGTCGCCGAGCGCCAGGATGGAGGCGGCGAGGAGCGCCGCGTTGACGGCGCCCGGCTTGCCGATGGCGAGGGTGCCGACCGGCACGCCGCCGGGCATCTGCACGATCGACAGCAGGCTGTCCATGCCCTTGAGCGCCGCGCTCTCGACCGGCACGCCGAGCACCGGCAGCGGCGTCAGCGACGCCACCATGCCGGGCAGATGCGCGGCGCCGCCGGCGCCGGCGATGATCACCTTGAGGCCGCGCTGGCGCGCGCCCTCGGCATAGGCGACGAGGCGCTTGGGCGTGCGGTGCGCCGAGACGATGCGCCGCTCATGGGCAATGCCGAGCTTGTCGAGCGTCTCCGCCGCGTGGCGCATGGTCTCCCAGTCGGACTGGCTGCCCATGATGATGCCGACCGCCGGTTGCGTGTCGCCCATCGCCGCTTCGCTCTCCGCCCCAGGAAAGCGCGCATTATAGGAGCGGCCTCAGGGCGGGCAAGCGGCCCAAGGGATGCAGCCGATCCAGGCTGTCTCGGCCGCGACCGCCATGACGCCATGGTTGAATATGGCGTGCAGTCGGCAACGGATTCACACTTTTCGCTGGTCGCGCGGCTTGCTACCCCGGCGATTTCTGGCATACTCCGCCAGTCCAGTGCCTCGGTCGGTTGGCGTTATTCCCCATGAATATCCAGGATACCAAGCCGGTCCGCGGTCCCGCCAACACCGGCAAGGCCGCAGCGCGGCGCGGCGTCGAATCGGCCGGCGCCGCCCAGGTCGACCCGTTGACGATCGCCGGCATCGGCGAGGCCGAGCTCACGCCGAAGCTGCGCCAAGCGATCACGGGGCTGCTCGCCGAGGTCGACCAGCTGCGCCGCGACCTGGGCGAGGCGCGGGCGCGGATCGGCTATCTCGAGCGGCTCGCCGACGAGGATTCGCTGATGCCGGTGGCCAACCGGCGCGCCTTCGTACGCGAGCTGACGCGCACGATGTCCTTCACCCAGCGCTACGGCAGCGCCGCCAGCATGGTCTATTTCGACATCAACAGCCTGAAGCAGATCAACGACCGGCTGAGCCACGCCGCCGGCGACGCGGCGCTGCTGCAGGTGGCGCGCATCCTCGTCGACAACGTGCGCAACAGCGACGTGGTCGGGCGGCTCGGCGGCGACGAGCTGGGCGTGCTGCTGGCGCAGACCGGCCAGGAGCTGGCCGAGCAGAAAGCGGCGCAGCTCGCCGCGGCGGTGGCGGCGCAGCCGCTGCAGTGGCAGGGCCAGTCGGTGCCGCTCGGCGTTTCCTACGGCGTCTATTCATTCAACGGCGGCGAGAATGCCGGCGATGCGATCGACGCCGCCGATCGCGCCATGTACGCCGCCAAGCGCCGGCGGAGCACGGCACAGGGCCCGGCCTGACACAGTCGCCGCTCAGGCGATGATGTCCGGCAGGAGCTGACTTTCCAGTTTGGCGATAAGATCCTTGAGCGCCAGCTTGCGTTTCTTGAGGCGCTGCAGATCGACGGGATTGAAGGTCCCCTGGTCGCCGATGCGGGCGATCGCCTCGTCGAGGTGGCGATGCTCGCTTTTGAGCGCGGCGAGCTTGACCTTGAGGGCTTCGACGTCGAGATCCATGCGCGGAATGAACGGTCGCTGATCCGTTTGCCGCTTAACAGTATAGCAAAGGAGCGCGGCGATGGTGAGCGTGCCGAGGCCACCTGGGCGCGCCGACGCAAATCCGAGCCATCGCTCGCGACCCCGTATTCCCTGAAGGAGACCGCTTTATGGCCAATGCCGGCGCCCACCCCGCCAAGACCATCGGCATCCTCACCAGCGGCGGCGATTGCGCCGGGCTCAACGCCGCCATTCGCGCGGTGGTCAGCCGTGCCGTGCAGGGCTATGGCTGGCGCGTCCTCGGCATCCACCACGGCACGATGGGCCTGCTGCGCCGGCCGCTTGATTTCGAGGAGCTCGACCTGCGCATCGCCACGGTGAATATCCTGCGGTTGGGCGGCACCATCCTCGGCACCACCAACAAGGGCAACCCCTTTGCCTTCCCCATGCCGGACGACAGCCTCAAGGACCGCTCGGCCGAGGTCATCGCCGGGGTGCGCGAGCTCGGCCTCGACGCCCTCATCGGCGTCGGCGGCGACGGCAGCTTCGCTATCCTGCGCCGGTTGGCGCAGCAGGGCGGCCTCAACCTCGTCGGCATCCCCAAGACCATCGACAACGATGTCGGCGCCACCGAGACCTCGATCGGCTACGACACCGCGGTCACGGTCGCGGCCGAGGCGCTCGACCGGCTGCAGCCGACCGCGGCGAGCCACGACCGGGTGATGATCCTCGAGGTGATGGGCCGCGACGCCGGGCATATCGCGCTGGCGTCCGGCATCGCCGGCGGCGCCGACGTGATCCTCATCCCGGAGATTCCCTACACCCTGGAGGCGGTGGCCGCGCATATCGAGAAGGTGCGCCGGCAGGGGCGCAATTTCGCTCTCGTCATCGTCGCCGAGGCGGTGAAGGACCTCACCGGCCGGCATGTGCAGCGCCAGCACTCGACCGGCGGCGCCACCTATGGCGGCATCGGCAACGCGCTGGGCGACGCGCTGGCGCGCCTCACCGGCGCCGAGACGCGCGTCTCGATCCTCGGCCACGTCCAGCGCGGCAGCCAGCCGACCTGGAGCGACCGC
>DASWFH010000267.1:0-3224 GCA_036394355.1 Allostellaceae bacterium
TGATCGAGCTGGGGCGCCGCACGGTAAGCCAGGACGAGATCATCCGCTTCGCCCGCGAGTTCGATCCCCAGCCCTTCCACACCGACCCCGAGCGCGCGCGTGACTCCGCCTTCGGCGGCCTCGTCGCCAGCGGCTGGCACAGCGCGGCCCTCTACATGCGCCTGCTGGTCGACGGCTTCGTCCGCGGCATGGCCCACAGCATGGGCTCGCCCGGCGTCGACAAGATCGAGTGGCTGGAGCCGGTGCGCCCGGGCGACACCCTCACCGGGCGTGTCACCATCGTCGACGCCATCCCGTCGAAGAGCCGCGCCGACCGCGGCACGCTCAAGACCCTGGGAGAACTCCTGAACCAGGATGGCGACGTCGTCATGACCATGTGCGGCGTGGGATTCTTCGGCCGGCGCCCGCGCTGACCGCGGGCCGCTGCGCTTGCGCCGCCTGCGGCAACGCGGCTAGAACGGCGCCGGCCCGCCCGGACGGGGCCGGCCGCCGGCGCTGTGCCGGCAGGGAAGGAGCCTGAACCCGCGTGCTCGACCGGATCATCGCGCCGCTCGCCGCCTTCATCGTCGCGACGATCTCGTCGCTGGGGTATGCCGGCATCGTCGTCCTCATGGCGATCGAGTCGGCCTGCATCCCGCTCCCGTCCGAGATCATCATGCCGTTCTCCGGGTACCTGGTGTCCACCGGCCGGTTCGAGCTGGTCTGGGTGGCGACGGCGGGCGCCTTGGGTTGCAACCTCGGATCGACCGTTGCCTATGCGGTGGGCTATTACGGCGGCCGGCCGCTGGTCGAGAAATGGGGCGCCTATGTGCTGATGAGTCGGCGCGACCTCGAGCTGGTCGACCGCTTCTTCCAGCGCTTCGGCAGCGCCACCGTGTTCGTCAGCCGGCTGCTGCCGGTGATCCGCACCTTCATCGCCTTGCCCGCGGGCATCGCCCGCATGCCGCAGGCCAAGTTCCAGATCTACACCTTCCTCGGCTCCTGGCCGTGGTGCTTCGCCCTCGCCTATATCGGCATGAAGCTCGGCGAGCGTTGGGAGAGCGATCCTGCCTTGCGCGATTTCCTGCACCGGTTCGACGTCCTGATCGTCGGCGCGATCGTGCTGGGCTTCGCCTGGTATGTGTGGCGCCACTGGCAGCACCGCCTCTCGGCGCCGAAGGACTGAGCGCGTCGCCATGCATGCCAGCCGGACCGTCCCGCTCTTGATCCTCATCGCCAGCACCGCGCTGGTCGGCGGTGCGCTGCTGTTCCAATATGTCGGCGGGCTGCAGCCCTGCGAGCTGTGCCTCTATCAGCGCTGGCCCCATTACATCGTCATCGTCCTGAGCGCGCTCGCGCTGGCCGCCGGGCGCCGCCGCATCACCGCCGTCGTGACCGCCATTGCCGCGCTCGCCTTCCTCGTCGGCGCGGGCCTCGCCGTCTATCACGTCGGCGTCGAGCAGCATTGGTTCGCCGGGCCGGGAGCCTGCACGGGCGTATCCGCTGCCGCCGGCAGCATCGAGGATTTCCGCGCTCGCCTCATGGCGCAGCAGCCCGTCCGCTGCGACGAGCCGCAATGGGCGCTGTTCGGCGTGTCACTGGCCGGGTGGAACCTGCTCGCCTCGGTGGCACTCGTCATTTTCTGCCTCTTCGCGCTGCGCTCGCGGGCGCTGCGGCGGCGGCCAGCATGAGCCAGGGAGAGCACCGCCTGCCCGGCGATCCCTCGCGCGAGGAGGCGGTCGCGCGCATGATCCGCGTCGACCACGCCGGCGAGTACGGCGCCGCCCGCATCTATGAGGGACAGCTCGCGGTGCTCGGCCGCTCCGCCGCCGCGCCGGTGATCCGCCGCATGGCCGAGCAGGAGAAACGCCACCTTGCCGCTTTCGACCGACTCGTTGTCGAGCGCCGCGTGCGGCCGACGCTGCTCTCGCCGCTGTGGCATGTCGCCGGCTTCGCCCTCGGCGCGGGGACGGCGCTCCTGGGCGAGCGCGCCGCCATGGCCTGCACGGTCGCGGTTGAGGAAGTCATCGACGAGCATTACCGCGACCAGGTCGAGCGGCTCGGCGAGATCGAGCCGGAATTGACGGCCGCGATCACCGAGTTCCGCGCGCAGGAGATCGAGCATCGCGACACCGGGCTCGCGCACGGCGCCGAGCAGGCGCCCGCTTATGCGGCGCTGAGCGCCGCCATCAAGGCCGGCTCACGCCTCGCGATCTGGCTCTCGACCCGGCTCTAGGCCGGCGACGGGCCGATAGGTCGCCTCTATCGGCCCAGGCGCACGACCGGTTGTCGGCCAGGCGCTGGGGACAAACAGGAAGGCACTGGGCCATGTGGTGAAGGGCTTTGCCGACGACAGCGCCCACCGGGCCGGCTGTCACCGCAGGATGTGCGGCAGCAAGCCGGCGAGGCCGATGATGATCAGGTAGATGGCGACGATATAATTGAGGAGACGATATAATTGAGGAGGCGCGGGACGAGCAGGATGAGAATCCCGGCGATCAGCGCGACGAGCGGCTGCAGCAGCACGATGTTGACGGTCATGAGCCAACTCCAAGGTTGTTGCACTTGGGCGATGACTGTGAACGCCCCACCCGGCCACGCGGCCGCTTTTTGTCGGCAGTGCGGACCACGCTTTGGCGGTGCGACAGAAGGCCGGCATCGTTATCCTGAGCGGACACCGGTGAGAAACAACCTAGCCTAGGCCGGGAGCGGGCCATGAGCAGTATGATTGCCGACCAGCGCAACGCCGCGGAGATCGCGTTCTGGAACGGGCCGGGCGGCCGGCACTGGGTGCATCGCCAGGAAGCCTGGGACGGCGTGCTCGCGCCGGTGACCAGCGTCGCCCTCGCGCACGCCCGCGTCCAGCCGGGAGAGCGCGTCGTCGATGTCGGCTGCGGCTGCGGTGCGACGACGATCGAACTCGGCAAGCTGGTCGGACCGCGGGGCCGGGTTCTCGGGCTCGACATCTCCGCGCCGATGCTGGCCCGCGCTGCCGCGCGGCTGCCGCCGGATTCGCCGGTCGAGTTGGTTCAAGCCGACGCGACGACGCACGCACTTGCCAGCGGCGGCTTCGATCTCCTATTCTCGCGCTTCGGCGTCATGTTCTTTGCCGAACCGGCGCGCGCCTTCGCCAATCTGCGCGCCGCGCTGCGGCCAGGCGGCCGCCTCGTCTTCGTCTGCTTTCGCACGCCCCAGGAGAACCCGTGGATGATGACGCCGCTAAAGGCCGCCTACGCGCATGTACC
>DASWFH010000268.1:0-2328 GCA_036394355.1 Allostellaceae bacterium
TAGATCACCAGCGGCGGCGCGGCGGCGATCAGCGCCGCGGTCATGATCATGCCCCACTGGTAGACGTCGGCCTTGACCAGGCTGGTGATCGTCCCGGCCGTCAGCACCAGCTGGTCCGAGCTGTAGATGAAGGCCATGGGATAGACGAAGGCCGCCCACGAGACGGTGAAGGCGAAGATCGTCGCGGCGATGAGCCCGGGGAGCGCAACCGGGATGAAGATCTTGAACAGCATCTGCACGTGGTTGGCGCCGTCGATCAGCGCCGCCTCGTCGAGCTCCTTGGGGATGCTCTGGAAATAACCGATCATGATCCAGGTGCAGAACGGCACGGTGAGCGTCGGGTAGACCAGGATCAATCCCCAATAGGAATCGAGCAGGCCGAAGGCGCCGACCACCTTGAAGAGCGGCAGGAACAGCAGCGAATCCGGCACGAGGTATGTCAGGAACACGCCGGTGGCGAGGATGCCCGAGCCCCAGAACTTCATCCGCCCCAGCGAGAACGCGGCCGGCACGGCGATCACCATCGTGATGATGACGACGGCCACGGTGACGATCGCGGTGTTCTTGAAGTAGATGAGGAAGTCGGTCTTGTAGAGCAGCGGGTGGATGTTATCCATGGTCGGCGGCAGCGCCGGCAGCCAGGGATTGGTCGTCTGGTTCGAGATCTGCTCGGAATTCTTGGTCGCCGTCACCAGCGTGTAGAAGGGCGGCACCAGGAAGAAGATCGCGAACAGGATGAGGAAGAAATAGGACGTGACGAGCGCCCAGCGCCGGCTGCGCTTCAAGCTGCCGCGCGCGACGCGGCGCGGCGCATCGGCGGCGACGGCAGTCATCAGAAGATCTCCTTTCCGCGCTGCCGCACGCCGCGCAGGATGAAGATGGCGGAGATGCCGAGGATCGGGAACATGAAGAGCGACACCGACGCGCCCAAGGGGATGTCGCCGCTCTCGATGCCGAGCTTGAAGGCCCAGGTGGCGAAGACATGCGTCATGTCGCGCGGGCCGCCGGCGGTCAGTACGCGCACGATGTCGTAATTGGCGAAGGTGACGATGAGCGAGAACAGCACGGTAATGGCGATGATGTTGCGCATCATCGGCAGCGTGATGTGCAGGAATTTCTGCCAGCCGCTAGCGCCGTCGATCGAGGCCGCCTCGTAGAGGTCCCCAGGCACCGATTTGAGCGCCGCCAGATACATGATCAGGAAGAAGGGCGAGCCGTACCAGACATTGACGAGGACGGCGCAGAAACGCGCCCAGTAGGGGTCGCTGAGCCAGGTGACATGCGCGCCGAAAAGCTTCCACAGCAGCCAGTTGAAGGCGCTGTAGGTCGGATCGAACATCCACCACCAGGTCAGCGTCGAGAGCGACAGCGGGATGACCCACGGCACCAGCAGCATGCCGCGCCATTTGCGCTGGCCCTTGGCCGGCAGGTTGTTGACAAGATGCGCGGTGATGATGCCGATGAGCGCCTTGAAGAAGACGGCGCTGACGGCGAAGATCACGGATTGCTGTACCACCATCCAGAAGGTGTCGCGCGTGAACAGGAAGGCGTAGTTGCCGAAGCCGAGGAACCTGGTCTGCGCCTTGTTCAGCATCGACAGATAGACCGCGTAGATCCCGGGATAGACGATGAGCCCGCCGACGACGACGAGGAGCGGCAAGGCGAAGAGAAAGGCGACCGTCGAGCGCCGCCGCGCCAGGCGGTAGAGATTGCCGGGCCGGGCGGCGCGCACCGGAGCGGCATCGTCGCGGATCGACTTCGCGAGTGCCCGGGGCGTCGTGTCGGTCATGGTCGGAGCTCCTGCTCTACGGACAGCGAGACGGCGCGGCACCGGGGCGAGCCCGACGCCGCGCGTTCTCCATCATCAACGACAAAGCCCACATGCGAGGCTCAGCTGCGCAGATAGCCTTCCAGCTCCTTCTCGGCCCATTTGATCACGTCGTCGACCTTCTCTTTGCCCTGGCTGACTTTCGCCACCATGATGGTGTGGATCGACTGGTTGTAGATCTGGGACGCGACATCGGGCCGCGCGGGATATCCCGTCAGGCTGTATTGCTCGTCGCCGCGCGGCGGGTAGTTGTAGACCGTGCCGACCGGCGGGCCGACCTTCTCCCAGGTGTCGAAATCGTAGTAGCTCTTGAAGGACGGCAGATCGTAGCCGTTGGAGGCCGCGACCAGGCGCCTGGCCTGGGGCTTGTCGACCATGTGGTGGATCAGCTCCTTGGCCGCTGTCTTGTTGGCGCCGAAATTCCACACGCCATAGAAGAAGGGCAGGTTGGGCGCGAAGCGTCCCTTCGGCCCTTTCGGCATGTCATGCGTCCAGCATTG
>DASWFH010000269.1:0-2524 GCA_036394355.1 Allostellaceae bacterium
TTGCGCAACCGCCGCGGTCACCGCCAAGCTCCCGGGCATACGCCCCCTCGCCTTTGGCCATGTCGGCGACGGCAATATCCATTTCAACCTGAGCCAGCCGCCTAGCGCCGACGCGAAGGTGTTTCTGGCGCGCCGCGCAGAATTCAGCCACATCGTCCACGACCTCGCGCGCGGCCTCAACGGCTCGATCAGCGCCGAGCACGGCATCGGCCGTTTGAAGCGCGAGGACCTGCCGCGCTACAAATCGCCGCTCGAGCTCGCGCTCATGCGCCGTCTCAAGCAAGCGCTCGATCCCGACGAATTGATGAACCCCGGCAAGATCCTGCCGCCGTAGCGCCGGAGACAAGAGGAGCCGCTACCGTGACCGACTATGCCGCCCCCCTCGCCGATATGCGCTTCGCGCTGACCGAGATCGCCGGCATCGACGAGATCGCGCGGCTGCCGGGCTGCGAGCAGGCGAGCCCGGATGTGGTGGACGCCGTGCTGGAAGAGGCGGGCAAGCTCGCCGGCGGCGTGCTGGCGCCGCTCAACCGCATCGGCGACCGGCAGGCGAGCCGGCTCGAGAACGGCGTCGTGCGCACCCCCGACGGCTTCAAGGAGGCTTACGCCAAATACGTCGAGGGCGGCTGGAACGCGCTCCCCTTCCCGCCCGAGCATGGCGGCCAGGGCCTGCCCATGGCGCTCTCCACCGCCGTGTTCGAGATGTGGAACTCGGCGAATATGGGCTTCGCGCTTTGCCCGTTGCTCAATGTTGGGGCCGTCGAGGCGCTCCACGCGCACGGCACGCAAGAGCAGAAGCAGGTTTATCTGCCCAAGCTCGTCTCCGGCGAATGGACCGGCACGATGAACCTGACCGAGCCGCAGGCGGGCTCGGATGTCGGCGCACTGCGCACGCGCGCCGTGCGCGACGGCGACGGCTACCGCATCACCGGGCAGAAAATCTTCATCACCTATGGCGAGCACGACATGGCCGCGAACATCGTCCATCTCGTGCTGGCCCGCTTGCCCGATGCGCCGCCGGGCACGCGCGGCATCTCGCTCTTCCTCGTGCCAAAGTTCCTGGTCGATGCCGATGGCAAGCTCGGCCAACGCAACGACGTGCGCTGCGTCAGCCTCGAGCACAAGCTCGGTATCCATGCGAGCCCGACCTGTGTGCTCGCCTATGGCGACAATGGCGGCGCCGTCGGCTTCCTCATCGGCGAGGAGAACCGCGGCATGGAGTGCATGTTCACGATGATGAACAATGCGCGCCTCAATGTCGGGCTCCAGGGCGTCGCCATCGCCGAGCGCGCCTATCAGCAAGCGCGCGACTTCGCGCGCCAGCGCGTTCAGAGCCGGCCGGTCACCGCGACCTCCGGTGACACCTATCCCATTATCCACCACCCCGACGTCCGGCGTATGCTGCTGTCGATGCGCGCGCAGACCGAGGCGATGCGCGCCCTCGCCTACTACACCGCCGGCGCCATCGACCGGGCGCGCCATTACCCCGATTCCGAGGCGCGCGCCGCGCAGCAGCGCCGCGTCGACCTGCTCATCCCCGTGGTCAAGGCGTGGTCGACAGATCTCGGGGTCGAGATCGCGTCCACGGGCGTGCAAGTCCATGGCGGCATGGGCTTCATCGAGGAGACCGGCGCGGCGCAGCATCTGCGCGACGCGCGCATCGCGCCCATCTACGAGGGCACCAACGGCATCCAGGCAAACGACCTCGTCGGCCGCAAGCTGCTGCGCGACAAGGGCTTGGCGGCCGCAGAGCTCATCGGCGAGATGCGCGCCCTCGATGCGCCGCTCGCGGCGGCGCCGGGCGACGACATCGCCACCATCCGCAGCCAGCTCGGCCGCGCCATCGTAGCGCTCGCCACCGCCACGGATTGGATGGTCGAGCATGGCGCCGCCGATCCTGCGCGGACGCTCGCCGGCGCCGTGCCTTACCTTCGCCTCATGGGCACGGTCACAGGGGGGTGGCTGACGGCGCGCGGCGCGCTCGCCGCGCAGCAGCGCCTCCGCGAGCGCGGCAGCGATGCGGGTTTTCACGAAGCGAAACTCGTGACTGCCCGCTTCTATGCCGAGCAGGTTCTTCCGGCGGCGCCCGGCCTGCTCTCTGCCGTGGTCGGCGGCGCCACCATCCTGTCCTTCGATCTCGACCGGTTCTAAACGAATTTGTTTCTAGTTGTGCCGAGAAATCGGCGGCTTTTTTTCGCCTTTGCGTGACGTTCTGATCCGGAAACGCTTCGTTTACCGCGGGCGGCTCAGGATGTCGCGACAAGGTGGCGCCTGTCGTGGCAGACGAAAGAGGCGGCTCATGATCCTTGGCCTGTCGACGTCTACCTTCACGCTCGTGCACGTCATTTTGAGCTTGGTCGGGATTCTCTCCGGGCTCCTCGTTCTCATCGGCATGTTCGGCGCGAGGCGGCGGCCCGGCTGGACCGCGCTCTTTTTCGCGACCACAATATTGACCAGCGTAAGCGGATTCTTCTTTCCCTCCGCCAGCTTCGGGCCGCCCCATGTCGTCGGCATCATATCGCTC
>DASWFH010000270.1:0-1725 GCA_036394355.1 Allostellaceae bacterium
TCTCCCGCACCGCGGGAGAGGGTGCCGAGCGCAGCGAGGCGGGTGAGGGTCGCTCTGGCGATTTCGCTATTTGCCGCCGATAATCGCGATGCATGCCGCAGCGCGCCCGCAACCTCCGCCTGAATGCAACCGACGCCGAACGACGCCTGTGGACATTGCTCCGGCACCGGCGCTTGCAGGACTATAAATTCCGCCGCCAGCATCCGATCGGCGGGTTTGTCGTCGACTTCGCCTGCACGAAGCATCACCTCGTGATCGAGGCGGATGGCGGCCAGCACGATCAGAGCGCCACTGATGCGCAGCGCACGGCATGGCTTGAAAGCGGCGGCTGGCGTGTCATCCGCTTTTGGAACAATGACATTCTCACGAATTCGGAAGGCGTTCTGACGACGATCTTGGACGCGCTGCGAGACGGCTAGACCCTCACCCGCCTCCCCTTCGCCATGCTCAGGGTCGGCACCCTCTCCCGCGGTGCGGGAGAGGGGCTAGAACATAGCGCCGGGCCCTTCGCTTTCATACGCGGGCAACAGCCTGCTATTATCGCCATCCCCTGCGGTTTTCGGGCGTAAACCATGTTCCTGCTCATCGATAACTACGACAGCTTCACCTATAACCTGTGGCATTACCTGGGCGAGCTGGGCGCCGAGGTGGTGGTGAAGCGCAACGACGCGCTCAGCGCCGAAGCAGCGCTCGCGCTCAAGCCGCAGGGCATCGTCATCTCGCCGGGGCCGAGCGACCCCGACCATGCCGGCATCTGCCTCGAGGTGGTGAGGCGCGCCGGCAGCGTGCCGATCCTCGGCGTCTGCCTCGGCCACCAGGCGATCGGCCAGGCGCTGGGCGGCCGCGTGGTGCGCGCGCCGGTGCCGATGCATGGCAAGGTGAGCCGCATCCGCCACGGCGGCAGCGGCGTCTTCGCCGGCCTGGCCAACCCCTTCGCGGCGACGCGCTATCATTCGCTCATCGTCGACCGCGCCGGGCTGCCGCCGGCGCTGGCGATCACCGCCGAGACCGAGGACGGCATCATCATGGGCGTCGCCCATCGCGAGCGGCCGGTCCATGGCGTCCAGTTCCATCCCGAGAGCATCGCGTCGGAAGGCGGCCACGATCTGCTGCGCAATTTCCTGCGTCTCGCCGCGGCGCAAAGCGTCGCCGCATGAGCGAGGCGGGCGGCGATTTCAAGGCGCTGCTCGCCAAGCTCGCCTTGGGCCAGTGCCTGAGCGAGGACGAGGCCGCGCAGGCCTTCGACCGCATGATGTCCGGCGATGCGACGCCGGCGCAGATGGGAGGCTTCCTCATGGCGCTGCGCGTGCGCGGCGAGACGGTCGCGGAGATCACCGGCGCCGCCCGCACCATGCGCGCCAAGGCGGCGCATATCGAGGCGCCGCCCGGCGCCATCGACACGGTCGGCACCGGCGGCGACGGCGCCGGCACCTTCAACATCTCGACCGCCGCGGCGCTCGTCGTCGCGGCTTGCGGCGTGCCGGTGGCGAAGCACGGCAACCGCGCCTTCTCGTCGCGCTCCGGCGCCGCCGACATCCTCGCCGCGCTCGGCGTCAACATCGACGCCGAGCCCTCCGTCGTCAGCCGCGCCATGGTCGAGGCCGGCATCGGCTTCCTCATGGCGCCGCGCTATCACGGCGCCATGCGCCATGTCGGGCCGACCCGCGTCGAGCTCGGCACGCGCACCATCTTCAACCTGCTGGGGCCGCTGTCGAACCCGGCCGG
>DASWFH010000271.1:0-2522 GCA_036394355.1 Allostellaceae bacterium
GCAGGCGGTTGGCGGTCGCGATCGGGCGAACCACGTAGGGCGTGACGATGATGACGAGCTCCGATTCGTTGCGGCGGAACGACTCGGAGCGGAAGAGCTGGCCAAGGACCGGCACGTCACCGAGCCACGGATATTTCTGCAGGCTTTGCGTGATGTTGTTCTGAAGCAGGCCGGCGATGGCGAAGCTTTGGCCGCTGGCCAGCTCCACGGTCGTGTCCGCGTGTCGCGTGGTGAGCGCCGGCAGCGTAATGCCGCCGAGGGTGACGGCACCGGTGTTGGACAGCTGGCTGACCTCGGGGACGACATGCAGGCTGATGCGGTTGGCGGGGCCGATGGTCGCGACGAAGCTCAGGCTGACGCCGAATTTTTTCCAGGTGACAGTGACCGTTTGGATGCCGTTGCTTAGCCCAGATGCCGTCGGAATCGGGAATTCACCGCCGGCGAGGAAGCTCGCGGGCTCGCCGGACAACGCTGTCAGGTTGGGCTCGGCCAGCACGGTGATGAGGCCTTCGCTGTCGAGCGCGTCGATCAGGACGTTGAGGTCCGCGTTGCCGATCTTCGCGGTGCCGAAGAGGTTGTCGACGGTGGTCTTGAGGTCGGTCGACAGCTCGCGCGTTATGCCGGCGTTCGCGGGGTTCGGGCCGCTGGCGAGTCCGAACAAGAAGTTGCCGGTTTTGGTGGTTGCGTCCCAATTGAAGCCCATCTGCTTGATGAGGTCGCGCGACACTTCGGCGATGCGGACGCGCAGATTGACCTGGTTGGGCGCATCGACCTTCATACGGTTGATGAGCTGCTTCGGATCCTGGAGGTACCGGCCGGCGACGCGGCGGATGTCGTCGCCCTCGGCGGCGTCATAGACGGTGCCGTCGATCACCAGGGCATCGCCGATCGTGCTGACCGACACGGCGCTGCGCGGCGCGAGCTCGTGAATCGCCTCCTGGATGCGCATCGTGTCGTAGCGCACGCGGATCGTCGCGTTGAGCGCGACCTGATCGTGGTCGCCGACGGCAAAGAGCGTGGTCTCGCCGCCCGACTTGCCGAAGAGATAGACCAGCGTCGACGATTTGGCCTGCACATCGGCGATATCCGGATCCGCGACGAAGACGCTGTTGGCGGGGCGCTCGAGACGCACGAGAACGCCCTTGCCGACCTCGACCTCGAGCGGCGGGCTGCCGGCAGTGATGAGCGTGGGAGCGGGCGCCGCAGACGCGCTCGCCGGCAGAAAGCCGGCGAGCGCCAGGGCGAGGACCACGCGGAGGGAGAGGCGCATCATCGGAAGAGACCCCGAGAGTTATTGGGTTTGGTGCCGCGAACCACTTCGATCTTGCTGCCACGGCCGCCGGGCGGCCGAATCAGCCTCGTCGCTTCGCTGTCGAAGGTGTAGCTGAGCTTCTGGCGGCCGCTCTCGGCCGCGGCCTCGGCCTCGTCGCGCGCGAGGCTGCGCAGGCTCAAGCTAATCTGGCCGACCGCCGAGACGACCGCCACCACCTCGGCCTGCTTGGGCGTCACTTCGAGCGTGGCGGTCTTGGCGACGACGATATCCTTGCTCTGATCGTCGGCGCGCTGATCGATGGCGAGGACGCGGACGTCATGGAGCACCGTTTCGCTGGCGCGGTTGTCGTGCGTCTTGCCGCCGTCCTTCTCCTCGCTCTGGAGCGACAGCGTGACGATGATGTCGACGTGGTCGCCGGGGAACATGAAACCGGCGATGCCCGACGCGGGCGTCAGGTTCACCGTGACCGCGCGGTAGCCCGGGTTGAGCACGGCGGCGAGGAAGCCGCGGTCGCGCGGCCGCACGAGGCGCGTCTCGGTGACCGGCTCGCCGTCGCCGACCGCGCTGCGCACCACGGCGCCGATGAAGTCCTCGAGCTGGCGCTGGCCCTGGACGATGTAGCTCGGCGCGATGCCGTCGTTGGGCCAAGGCTGCCAGCGCAGGTTCTCCGGCCGCACGAACTGTCCGGCCGAGAGATTGCCCTTGGCGACCAGGATCATGGTCGAGGGCTGCTGCGCCGCCGGCGCCTGACGCTGAGCGTCAAGCGCCGCTTGGCGCTGAGCCTCGAGGTAGCTGCGGCCGAGCCACATCGTGAGGCCCGAGACGAGCAGCGCAACGGCGATGAAGATGATGCGGCGGGGCGACATGACAGGCTCCCGTGGTCAAGAGACGAGGCGCGCTACGGCGACGCACACGCCGCCGAGCGCGATGGCGACGCCAAACGGCATCGGTTGGCGCATTCTGCTGTAGAAATCGTCGCCGACCGGCACGCTGCCCGGCCGCGCCGGCAACAGGCGGCCGAGCGGGGAGAGCTGCGTCAGCGCGAGAAGGCCGCCGGCAATGGCCGAGGCGAAGATCAGCAGCACCAGCAGGTCGAACCCGGCCCAGAGCCCGGTCGCCGCGAGCAGCTTGACGTCGCCGCCGCCGAGCAGGTGGCGGGCGAAGAGCAGGGCGCCGATCGCGAAAAGCAGCGCCGCCGCGGCGAGACCGCCGAGGAGGAAGGGCAGCGGCCGCCCGATCGCGAAGACGA
>DASWFH010000272.1:0-2247 GCA_036394355.1 Allostellaceae bacterium
ATCAATCGGCTTGCTGGGCGTGCTGCTGATCGTGACGGGTCTGGTGCTGAGCCATCAGGTCCAGACCAGCCACGCCCTGCCGCAACTGCACGACATGCACTGGCCGGATGTCGTCGAGGTTCTCGGCTGCGGCAACGAGACGTCCGAGCGCAGCTGCACGGTCGCCGTGGCGCGCTGACGCAGCGCCGCTTTTCTCAGCGTCCCGACGGATAATCCAGCTGATAGCCCAGCGCCGCGCCGCCCGCGGCGCCGAGGACGCAACCCAGCATCATCGCATTGGGCGTCGCGGCGATCGTCGCGCCGCCGGTCGGCACGGCCAGCGCCACGGTCGAGCCCATGCCCGTCGCGGCACCCAGCGTGCAGCCGACCGCAGCGCCGCTGATGGCGTTGCGGTTCTGCGAGACGATGATGCCGCCGATGATGATGGCGTCATGCGCCGCCGCCGCGAAATCATCGGCGCGGTCGGCGAGCCGGTCGACCCAACCTTCCGCCGCGGCGAAGGCCTGGTGGATCAACTCGTGCGTATCGGCCTTGGCCGGCGCCGACAGCGGCAGCAGGGCGACGAGCGCGAGCGGAACGGCAGTCAACCAACGCATCACGAAACCTCCCACATCTCCATCGACGTGCTAACACGCGCGGCCACAAATTCGCCCACGCGCGGGCCGACTCGTCCCGCGTCCGCGTACTGGGTCGACATCGCGCCATCTTACGCCGATATTGGGCCGCGACGCCCAGCCAATATCCGTCTGACCAACGCGAGAACAAAGCATGCGCATCCTCGACGTCCGCGAGAAAACCGTCTCGATCGCCTCGCCGATCGCCAACGCCTATGTCGATTTCTCGAAGATGACCACCTCGGTGGTGGCGGTCGTGACCGACGTCATCCGCGACGGCCGGCGTGTCGTCGGCTACGGATTCAATTCCAACGGCCGCTACGGCCAGGGCGCGCTGCTGCGCGAGCGCTTCATCCCGCGCCTGCTGGCAGCATCTCCCGACGCGCTGATCGACGCGGCGCAAGACAACCTCGATCCCTTCCGCATCTGGGCGGCGATGATGAGCAACGAGAAGCCGGGCGGCCACGGCGATCGCTCGGTCGCGGTCGGCACCGTCGACATGGCCGTCTGGGACGCGGTGGCGAAGATCGAGGGCAAGCCGCTCTACCGCCTGCTCGCCGACCGCTATCGCGGCGGCAAGGCCGACGACAAGGTCTGGGTCTATGCCGCCGGCGGCTACTACCAGCCGGGCAAGGACCTGTCGGCGCTCAAGTCGGAGATGAAAAGCTATCGCGACCGCGGCTATCGCGTCGTCAAGATGAAGATCGGCGGCGCGCCGCTCGCCGAGGATCTGCGCCGCATCGAGGCCGTGCTCGAGGTGGTGGGCGACGGCAAGAATCTCGCCGTCGATGCCAATGGCCGCTTCGATCTCAACACCGCGCTCGCCTATGCCGAGGCGCTCGCGCCCTATGGCCTGTTCTGGTACGAGGAGGCGGGCGATCCGCTCGACTATGCCCTCCAGGCCGAACTGTGCCGCCGCTACCAGGGCGCCACCGCCACCGGCGAGAACTTGTTCTCGCATCAGGATGCGCGCAACCTGCTGCGCTATGGCGGCATGCGCCCCGATCGCGACTTCCTGCAATTCGACTGCGCGCTCTCCTACGGGCTGGTCGAGTATCTGCGCACGCTCGAGGTGCTGGCGGAGCAAGGCTGGTCGAGCCGGCGCGTCGTGCCCCATGGCGGGCACCAGATGTCGCTCAACATCGCCGCCGGGCTCCGTCTCGGCGGCAACGTATCATATCCCGACGTGTTCGAGCCCTTCGGCGGCTTCGCCGACAGCATCGCGGTCGAGGATGGCTATGTCGGGCTGCCGGACATTCCTGGCATCGGCTTCGAAGCCAAGGCTGCGCGCGTCGAAGAGGCGGCTCACCACGGTCGAGGTTTCGTCCTCGGCGATGACGGCGGGGCCGGCGATGCGGGCGCCGGGCTTGAGGTCGGCGCGCCAATGGATCGCCACCTCGATCGCCTCGCCGGTGGCGGGATCGTAGATGCTGCGCCGGCTCGTCGGTTTCGGCTCGTGCGCGCGTTCCGGCTCTGCCGCCTGGGCGAAGCTCGGCGCCGGCGCGCTCACCACCATGACCCAGCTCAGGATCTCCACCTCGACGCCGGGGATGGTGCGGCTGTAGAGCCGGCGATAGGCATCCTCGAAGGCGGCGAGCAGCACCGCGCCGTCATCGGCGCCGTAGGCGCGCAC
>DASWFH010000273.1:0-8883 GCA_036394355.1 Allostellaceae bacterium
GCCAAGCTCCACGTCAGCACCCTGCTGATCGCCTCGGAGCGCGCGCTCACCAACGCGCTCGAGGAGCTCGGTTTCGCCGAGGACGACGATCGCGTCATCCAGCATGAGGGGCGGCTCGCCTTCCTCACCTGCAGCCACGACCCCGATTGCGACGACCTGTTCGCGCTGATCTCCGAGCTGGCGGCGCGCGGCGAGACCTGGGAGCTGCAATTCCGCGTCGACACCGGCGAAGGCCGGGCGGTGTTCCAGCGCCTCGCCCGTCATCAGCCGGTCGAGGCGCTCGATGCCGAGCTGCCGCCGGACACCGAGGAGAGCGACAAGGAACTGCCGGTCCACGACGTCGATGCCGAGAGCGGGCGCGCCACATTGCGCAAGGCGCTCAACCGGGTCGATCCCGCCGGCACCTTCGCCACCATACGCTCGGGCCCTGGCGGACGCGCCACGGCCGTGGTCCTGCGCCGCAACCCGCGCCGCGCTCTGGCCATGGCCTCCGGCGCCGACGAGGCGAGCCTGCGCGCCGCCATCCGCGAGATATTGCCCACCGTGATGTTCGCCGTGGCGATGAAGCCGCCGGGCGGCTGACCGCGCTCGACGCCGGGATTGTGCGCGCTGCCGAGCGTTTAGGTAGCGCGAGCCATGACGAGGCTAAAGGCCAAGGTCACCAACGCTCTCAACGAGACGCGCATGCTGATTCTCGGCGCGCAGATCCTGCTGGGCTTTCAGCTCAACGCCGTGTTTCAGCCGCGCTTCGAGCGCCTCGCCGACCATGCCCGTTGGCTCGATCTTGCCGGGCTCGCACTCATGAGCGCCGCCGTCGCCTTCCTCATCGCGCCCGCTCCCTTCCATCGGTTGACCGAGAGCGGGCGCGACACGGCCCGGCTGCACGCCTTCACCACCCTTATGGCCGAATTGGCGCTGTTCCCTTTCGGCCTTTGCATCGGCATCGACACCTTCATCGTCACCGAGCTGCTGTTCGGCACCCTGCCGAGCATTATTGCCGGCGCGGCATTCACCGCCACTGCCGCGCTGTTCTGGTATGGGCTCGAGGTCGCGCGGCGCGGTCGCAAAGGAGGAACGCTCGTGAATCGCCATGAAGACGACGAAGCGCCCGAGACCGATCTCAGCGAGAGAATCAACACGCTGCTCATCGAGGCGCGTGTGATCCTGCCGGGCGCGCAGGCGCTGCTGGGCTTTCAGTTCGCCGCTTTTCTCACCAACGGCTTCGAGCAGATGCCGCAACGGGCGAAGGTGGTGCATCTGGGCTGTCTTGCCTGCGTCGCATTGACGACCATCCTGCTGATGGCGCCCGCCGCTTATCACCGGCTCGTCGCCGGCGGCGAAGATCGACCGGATGTCGAGCAATTTGGCAACCGGGTGGTGCTGGCGTCGCTGCTGCCGCTGGCGCTCGGTCTCAGCGGCGAGTTCTATATCGTGGCCGGCAAGGTCGGTTATGCCGATGGCGCGGCCATCGCGGCGACGCTCATCGCGCTCGCGGTGTTCCTCGGCCTGTGGTTTGCCTACCCGCTGCTGGCGCGCACATGGCGCTCCAAGCCCGGCCGGCGGGCGCTGCAGGCCAAGCAACAATGATGGCGAGAGACAACAATTTCGATTTACTGCGGCTGCTTGCCGCGATTTGCGTCATCTTCTCCCACTGCTTCCTCATCGCCGAAGGCAGCGACGCGCACGAGCCGTTGATCCTGCTCACGGGGCGCCAGAGCATCCTCGGCCTCGCCGGCGTGTTCGTGTTCTTCACCATCAGCGGCTTTCTGGTGACGCAAAGCTTCGAGACGACCGGATCGCCGCTGCGCTTCCTCGCCAAGCGTGCGCTGCGCATCTTCCCCGGCCTCTTCGCCGCGCTCGTCGTCGCCGGCTTCGCGCTCGGGCCGCTGGTCACCACCCTGCCGCTCGGCGCCTACTTCCGCCGGCCGGAGATCTACGGCTACGTCGTCGGCAACGCCCTGCTCAATGTCGGCATCCACGAACTACCGGGGGTGATGTTCGTCGACAATCCCGTGGGGCTCGAGGTCAACGGCTCGCTGTGGAGCCTGCGCTACGAGTTCATGATGTACCTCATGGTCCTTGGGCTCGGCGCGCTGGGGCTGCTGCGGCTGCCCGTGCTGCTCGCACTGCTCGCGCTCGGTCTCGCCTGCCTGCAGTTCGACGCGTTCGATCTCCTGGGGACCTGGGGTTGGCTGCTCGGCTTCTTCGCCATCGGCATGGTGCTCTACAAGCTGCGCCATACCCGCATCTTCGACGGTCGCCTGGCCGCGCTGGCGGTGGGCGGGCTGGTGCTGAGCGTGCCGCTGCGCCAGTTCATCCCGCTCTTCCCGCTGTTCGGCGGCTACCTCGCCATATACCTCGCGCTCGAGCGCCGCCTGCCGGTGATCCCGGCGGCGCGGTTCGGCGATCTCTCCTATGGGCTCTACATCTATGGCTGGCCGGTGACGGCCACCGTCATGTACGCCACGGGCGGCACCCTCCCGTGGCAGCGGCTCTTCCTGCTGTCGCTGCCCGTGGCGCTCGGCGTGGCGTGGCTCTCCTGGCGCTTCGTCGAGGAGCCGTTCCTGCGCCTCAAGTCGCGGCGGAGCAGCGAGACTTCCGCTTCTTCGTTGGTCGCGGTCGAGCGGAGTCGGTGAGCGTTGTCAGCGCGAGAGCGTGGCGATCGCCTGGCCCTCGCTGACCGCCTCGCCCTCGGCGACGAGGATGGCGGCAACGATGCCGGCCGTCGGCGCGAGGACGGGAAGCTCCATCTTCATCGCTTCGAGGATGATCATCTCGTCGCCTTCGGCCACGCGACGACCGACGACGGCGGCGACGCGCGCGACGATGCCGGCCACCTCGGAGCGCACCGGAATATCCGCCATCTTCCCTCCCGAGCGCTCCGCGGCGATGCACCGGCGCGCGCCAGGGCAAGGTATCCGGCGCGCACGACCGCTGGCAAGCAAGGCTTGGCGGCGCCGCGGCGATGGGCTATGGCGGAGCGCGTCCCGCGAGCCCAGATTAGGCGACATGGCCACCGAGATCCCCTTTCGCCGCGACATCGACATTGATTACGGCGTCGCCGCGGCGCTGACGCCGCTCATCCGCCGCGTCGTCGCGCGCAACCCCAGCCCTTTCACCTTCAAGGGCACCGGCACCTACATCGTCGGGCATGGCCAGGTCGCCGTGATCGACCCGGGGCCGGAGATCGCCGCGCATATCGCGGCGCTGCTCGGCGCGTTGCGCGGCGAGACCATCACGCACATCCTGATCACGCACACGCATCTTGATCATTCGCCGGCCGCGGTGGCGATCAAGCACGCGACGGGCGCCAAGACCTATGGCTTCGGGCCACATGGCTCGGGACGCGCGGAGGACCGCACCGGCGTCGGCGGCGTCACCGAGGAAGGCGGCGATCACGCCTTCATTCCTGATGTCGTCATGCGCGACGGCGACACGGTCGAGGGGCCGGGCTGGCGCCTCGGCGCCGTTCACACCCCGGGCCACACCTCGAACCACCTGTGCTTTGCCCTGCCGGAGGAGCGCACGCTCTTTTCCGGCGACCATGTGATGGGCTGGTCGACCAGCGTCATCGCGCCGCCCGACGGCGACATGGCCGCCTATATGCGCTCGCTCGCGAAGCTGCTGGCGCGCGACGACGCCGTCTACTGGCCGACGCATGGCCCGTCGATCCCGGACCCCAGGCCCTTCGTCCAGGCCTTCATCGCGCATCGGCGCGAGCGCGCCGACGCCATCCTCGATCGCCTGGCGCAAGGCGACGCGGCGATCCCGGCGATCGTCGGGCAGGTCTATGTCGGGCTCGATCCGCGGCTCAAGGGTGCCGCCGCGCGCTCCGTGCTCGCCCATCTCGTCGAGCTGGTCGAGACCGGCAAGGTCGCTTGCGACGGTCCGCCGACGCTCGACGCGCGCTATCGATTGAAGCGCTGAAGGGCGATATCGACTCGCCGGAACTTCGGCGCAAAACGGCCGACATTAACCAAATATAAACGCCTGTGCCGCAGCGACAACTCCGCATTTCCGGGGTTGCGCGGCCGTCTGGCGAGAATAGTTGCCGCCGACCTAAAACTGTAACGCAACCGTGCTAGCAAGCTGGGCCACGGCATCAGCCTGAGGGTCGCATGCGGCTTATGGCACAAGAGCGTCGGCTGCGCAGCGCAGTGAAGCACGGCTGGACCCGCCTCGTCAGCGCGGCGCGGCCACGATACAGAGTCGCCGCGCGGGCGCGTGAGCGGCATTTTCCCATACTCGCAGCAAGCACAGGCAGCACGATGTCGCCCGCCGGACTTTCGATCGATCTGGTGGCGCTCACCATCATGGCGGTAAACCGGCTCGGCCCGGCGACGCTGCGCACGGTCGCGCATGGCAAGCCGCTCACGGTGACGGTGCCGGACGCCCGCATCGGCGAGATCTTCCGCGCGGCACTGGCAGAGATGCAGAAGACACGCCTCACCGACCGCCTCATCGCCATCGTCGTCGACGACGCCGCGGATGCGAGACAGTCGCCAAGCCGCGCCTGACGGCGCGACGCTGCGGCCACGCCGGGCGACGGCGCCCGGCGATCGCGAGACGTTTTTCCGCCACTGGCTGCGCGACCCGCTCGGCATCGGCGCGGCCGTCCCGAGCGGCAGGCGCGTCGCGCAAGCGATGGCGTGCGAAGTCGAGCTGGCACGTCCGGGCGTCGTGCTCGAACTGGGCGGCGGCACCGGCAGCGTGACGTGCGGTCTGCTCGCCGCCGGTTGTCCGGCCGACCGTCTCGTCGTCATCGAGCGCGAACCGGCGCTCGCCGATCACCTCTGTCGCCGCTGTCCCGGCGTACGCGTGATCTGCGGCGATGCCTGCAACGCCGAGACGCTGCTGGCCGACGAGGGCATCGCGATGCTGGCCACGGTCGTCTCGAGCCTGCCGATCAAATGGTTCCCGCGCTCCGCCCAGCGCGCGTTGCTCGAGGCGTGCTTTGCCCGCCTCGGCGCGGATGGCGCCTTCGTGCAGCTCACCAACGCGCTCGCCTCGCCGCTCGCCGCGGCTGAGCTCGGTCTCGCCGGCGAGGAAGTGACGCGCATCTGGGCGCATTTCCTGCCGACCCAGATCTGGCGCTACCGGCGCAGCGCAATTCCGCAAGTCACGCCGTGACGATCACGCCGCGGCACTATCGCACGATCTGGATCTCCGACGTCCATCTGGGCACGCGCGGATGCAAGGCGGAGTTCCTGCTCGATTTCCTGCGCCATACCGAATCCGACAATCTCTACCTGGTCGGCGACATCGTCGATGGATGGCGCCTGCGCCGCTCCTGGTACTGGGCGCAAAGCCACAACGACGTCATCCAGAAGGTGCTGCGCAAGGCGCGCAAGGGCACCAAGGTCGTCTACATCCCCGGCAATCACGACGAGTGGCTGCGCGACTACACGCAGATCCGGCTCGGCGGCGTGTTGCTGCTCGACCAAGCGGTGCATGAGACGGCGGATGGCCGCCGGCTGCTGGTGCTGCACGGCGACGCGTTCGACGGCATTGTGCGCTATGCGAAATGGCTGGCGCTGCTCGGTGACGGCGCCTACAACGCCGCCCTCCACCTCAATCACTACTTCAATCTCGTCCGGCGCCGTTTCGGCTATCCCTACTGGTCGCTTTCCGCCTACCTCAAGGCCCGCGTCAAGAACGCCGTCGAATTTGTCGGCAACTACGCCGACGCCATCGTCGCCGAGGCACGCAAGCACGGTGTCGACGGCGTCGTCTGCGGCCATATCCACCATGCCGAGATGCGCGATATCGACGGCGTGCTCTATTGCAACGACGGCGACTGGGTCGAGAGCTGCACCGCGCTGGTCGAGCACAACGATGGCCGGCTCGAGATCCTCCATTGGGCCGCGTTGCGCGACCTCGATCCCCTCGCCGCCCGCTCGCGCGAGCCCGAGCAGGAGCACGATCTGGCCGCCGCCGACGCGTCGTGAGGATCGCGCTGGTCAGCGACGCGTGGACACCCCAGGTGAACGGCGTCGTTCGCACGCTGACCGCGCTCGTCGGCGAGCTCGGCGCCCGCGGCCACCGGGTGACGACGATCACGCCCGACCTCTTCCGCACCGTGCCGTGCCCGACATATCCGGAAATCCGCCTCGCGCTGCGCCCCGCCGGCCGTATCGGCGCGCTCATCGACGCCGCCAAGCCCGAGGCGATCCACATCAGCACGGAAGGGCCGCTCGGCTTTGCGGCGCGGCGCCATTGCCTCAAGCGCGGCTACGGCTTCACCACGGCGTTCCATACGCGCTTTCCCGAATATGTGGCGGCGCGCTTCGCCGTGCCGCCATCGTGGAGCTACGCGCTGATGCGGCGCTTCCACGCGCCGTCCAAAGGCGTGATGGTCGCGACCGAGACGGTTCGGCGCGAGCTCGCCGCGCGCGGCTTTGGCAACCTGACAAGCTGGAACCGCGGCGTCGACGCCGAACTCTATCAACCCGCGCGGCGCGAGGATTTTTTGGGCCTGCCGCGGCCGATCTTCCTCGCCGTCGGCCGTGTCGCCGTCGAGAAGAATATCGCGGCCTTTCTCGCGCTCGATCTGCCGGGGTCGAAGGTGGTCGTCGGCGACGGGCCGCTGCTCGACAAGCTGCGCCGGCGGCATCCCGAGGCGCATTTCCTCGGCCGACATGTCGGCCCGGCCCTTGCCCGCCTCTATGCGTCGGCCGACGTCTTCGTCTTTCCCAGCCGCACCGACACCTTCGGCCTGGTGCTGCTCGAGGCGCTCGCCTCGGGCGTTCCGGTCGCGGCTTACCCCGTGCCCGGGCCGCTCGACGTCATCGGCGACAGCGGCGCCGGCGTGCTCGACGAGGATCTCGGCCGCGCCGCGCTCGCCGCCCTCGAAATCCCGCGCGCGCGCTGCCGCGCCCATGCGCTCCGCTACACTTGGGCCGCTTCGGCGGACCAGTTTGTCGACAATCTGTGGCCGCTTGGCTGACTGATTCTGCTCAAAGCTTGCGCCAGCCCGGTGTGCCCGGCTCGCTGTTATGGAAGGTGATCGGGCCGATGCCGCAGATGGCGATGACCGCCGGCTCCTTGCCGTCCGCCTTGACGCCGTCATAGTGCGGCGTCGTCGCGACGCGCCGGACAAAGCTTCCCGCGGCCGCCGGCACGGTGCTCTCGGGATCGAATTTGTCGCCGCTCGCGACCCACCACGTGCCGGAGACGACGACGCAGTAGCGGTCGCTCTCGTACCAGTGCGGCGCGCTCATATAGCCGGGGTGCCACTTGACCAACGTGTAATACAAGCCCGGCTCCGACGTCTTGCTCCATAGCGGCGCCTGCTCGACGCTCCTCTCGGGAAAGTCGGGCGGCTTTACCCAGGTGAGCTGTTCCGGCAGCTTGACGATGGTCATGGTCGGATCGGGCGCGGCAGCGGCCCGACCGGCGGCGAGAGCCAGCGGCAGTGCGGTGAGCAGCGGCGCGATCAGGAGATCGCGGCGCGTGGCGAGCAGCGCGTCCATGATGTTCCCATCCTCCCTTTGACGTCGGCCGACATCACGCCGGCGCGAATTTGACCAGCGTCACTTCCTCGGTGACGTCGTCGAACACGGCCGCCACCTTCTGCCCGATGCGGATGCTCTCGACATCGCCGGTGATGATGTTGGTCATCAGCCGCGGTCCCTCCTCGAGCTCGACCAGTGCCACGACATAGGGCATGTCGCCCTTGAAGGCCGGGCCGGCCGGACGGCGCGCGATGGTGAAGGTGTAGATGGTGCCGCGGCCGCTCGCGGCGGTCCACTCGACGACGGACGAATGGCAATGGGGGCAGAGCTCGCGCGGATAGAAGAAATGCCGGTCGCACAGGCGGCAGCGCATGATGGCGAGGCGGTGTTCGCGCGCGGCCCGCCAGAATGGGCCGGACTCGACATCGATGGCGGGCAGCGGCTTCTCGTACATTGCTTTCCTCACGCGCGCGTCAGAACGCAGGTGGCGACGGTGGAGAGGACGCCGCCGGTGCCGTGGGCGAGCGCGACCTCGGCATCCTTGACTTGGCGCGGCCCGCACTCGCCGCGCAATTGACGCGTCGCCTCCGTCAACAGGAACAGGCCGTACATGCCGGGGTGGCAGTAGGAGAGCCCGCCGCCATTGGTGTTGAGCGGGAAGGCGCCGCCCGGCGCGGTGCGCTGCCCGGAGACGAAGGCGCCGCCGTCGCCGCGGCGGCAGAAGCCCAACGCCTCCAGCGACAGCAGCACGGTGATGGTGAAGGAGTCGTAGATCTCGACGACGTCGAAATCATCGGCTGCGACGCCGGCCATCGCCATCGCGCGGCTGCCGCTGTCGGCGGCGTGATGCAGCCAGGCCAGGTCTTCCATTTGCGCGATGCCCCAATGGCTCGTCGCCTCGGCGAAGCCGGCGATCGCCACCGGCGCCTGCTTGAGGTCGCGCGCCCGCTCGAGGCTGGTCACGGCGATGGCGCCGCCGCCGTCAGTGACGAGGCAGCAATCGCGCAGATGCAGCGGATCGCAGATCATCGGGCTCGCCAATACCTCCTCGATGCTGAGCGGATCACGCATCGTCGCCGCGGGATTGAGCGCCGCCCATTTGCGCGTCGCCACGGCGATCTCGGCGAGCTGCTCGGGCGTGGTGCCGTGCACGTGCCGGTGCCGCATCGCCGCCATGGCATAGGCGCCGACCGGGCTCGGCAGGCCGAAGGGGGCCTCGTACTGGCTGTTGAGCACGGCGGCGCCGCGTGCGCCCAGCGTGCGCGACGCATCGCTCCGCTGCCGACTGCCATAGAGGATGAGCGCCACCTCGCAGACGCCCTGCGCCACCGCGGCGGCGGCATGGCCGACATGCGCCTCGAAGGAGGAGCCGCCGATCTGCGTGCCGTCGAGATAGCCGGGCCTTATGCCGAGATACTCGGCGAGCGTC
>DASWFH010000274.1:0-1925 GCA_036394355.1 Allostellaceae bacterium
GCCGTGCTCGCCCACTATGGTGTCATAGCCCTCGGGCAGGGCGCGGATGAAGTCGTCGGCGGCCGCCGCCTTGGCGGCGGCGACGATCTCGGCCTCGTCGGCGCCGAACCGGCCATAGGCGATGTTGGCGCGGACCGTGTCGTCGAAGAGGCTCACCTCCTGGCTCACCAGCGCGATCGCGCCGCGCAGGGACGCGAGGGTCGCCTGGCGTACGTCCACGCCATCGATGGTGACCGCACCCGACGCGGCGTCGTAGAAGCGCGGGATGAGGTTGAGGATGGTCGATTTGCCGGCGCCGGACGCCCCCACCAGCGCCACCGTCTTCCCCGCCGGCACCGCGAGTGTCGCGCCCTCGAGCGCTACGGTACCGTTGGCATAGGCGAAGCGGACGTCGCTGAAGCGGATCTCGCCGCCCTTGACGGCGAGTGCCCGCGCGTTGGGCGCCTCGCGGATCTCGGGCTCGACATCGAGCACGGTGAAGATGCGCTGCGCCGCGGCCAGCCCTTCCTGCAGATTGGCGTTGAGGCCGGCGAGCACTTTGACCGGCTGATAGGCGAGCAGCAGCGCGGTGATGAAGGAGAAGAACGTGCCGGGGCTGCGCAACCCGCTGATCACCTGGTGACCGCCATAGAGGATCACCAGGGCAATGGCGACGCCGCCCAGCGCCTCCATCAATGGCGAGGCGACCGAGCGGATGCGCTGTGCCCGCTCGACGAGGGCGTAGAGGCGCTCGATGAGGCGCTGCGCGCGTTTCGTCTCATAGGCCTCCATGCCATAGGCCTTGACGTGCCGCGCGCCCTGGAAGGTCTGGTCGAGCAAGGTAGTGAACTGGCCGAGCTCGTTCTGGGTGTTGGCGGAGACGCGCCGCATGCGCCGGCCAATGCTGACCACCGGGCGGATGGCGATGGGGAAGACGACGAAGGAGATCAGCGCCAGCACCCAATCCTGATAGAACATCAGCGCAATGAGGAAAGCCGCCGTCACCGCCTCCTTGCCGATGCCGGCGAGCACGGTCGTGGTGGCGCCGCGCAGCATGGTGGCGTCGTTGGTGAAGCGCGAGATCAGGCTGCCGGTGGGGTTGGCGTGGAAATAGGCGAGGTCGGCCCGCATCAGCCGGGCGAAGAGAGCGAGCTGGATATCGGCGACAATGCGCTGGCCGACGGTGGTCATCAGCACCGACTGCCAGTAGCCGGCGAATCCTTTGACCAGCGCCAGCGCCACCACGGCGAGCGGGATGAGCCATAGGAGCTGCTCGTCATGGCCGACGAAGACGCGATCGAGCATCGGCTGCATGAGCCAGGCGTTTCCCGCCGTGGCCGCCGCCACCAGGGCCATGCACAGCAGCGCCACCACCATCCGCCCGGTGTAGGGGCGCAGCAACTTGCCGACGAGACGGCGCACCAGCGGCAAGGTGCGATGGCTGAACTCGCCGCCTGGCGTGCCCGGCGGCTCTCGCTGATCGACCTCGGCGCTCAATGCGGACGGCTTCCCCTCGTTGCGCGGCAATCATAGCATGGCGCGGCTGTTGTTAACGAAGCCTGTGCCGGCAGGCAAGTTCCGCGCCGCCGCGGCTAAGGGGCGGATCGCCGGTGACCGCGGCGCCATCTTGGGTTAAAGGAAGGCTGTCGGAGATGGGGGCGCATGAACAATAACGAGGGGCGGGCACGCCGCCTCCTGGTGATCTACAACCCGACGGCCGGGAGCCTCGCGCGCCGCCGACTCGCCCGCTGGCTCGCCTGCCTCGATCGCCTGGGCGCCGCCGTCAGCCTGCGCGAGACGACCGCCCCCCGCCACGCCGAGGAGCTCGCCCGCGCAGCCGACCCCGCCTTGGTCGACGCCGTGGTGGTGGCGGGCGGCGACGGCACCATCAACGAGGCGGTGAACGGGCTGGCTGGATCGCCGCTGCCGCTCGGCATCCTGCCGCT
>DASWFH010000275.1:0-7064 GCA_036394355.1 Allostellaceae bacterium
AGCGACGCGCTGGGTCAATCTCACGCTGGCCGGCGACTGGACCGCGACCGGCCTACCCGCCACCATCGAGGGCGCCATCCGCTCCGGCTTCGCCGCCGCCGCGCGGCTGCTGGACGCGTAGAGGATTGGACAGATTGACGCATCCGCCGGCCGGGGTTCGCGGCCGCGCGGAACGCGAAAAGGACTTGAGGCCGGTACGCCGAGCGGTCATGCTGGCGCCGGTTTTTCCCGGCGAGGCCGTTAACAGAGCGATGCTCTCATCCGCCGCCCCCCAGACCGTGGACGCCGCCGTTTCGCTCGAGCTCGAGCGGGCGATCGACGGCGCGCGCGAGGCGCTGCTGGCGCAGCAGCGCGCGGACGGGCATTGGGTCTACGAGCTCGAGGCCGACGCCACCATCCCCGCCGAATACATCCTGCTGCAGCATTATCTCGGCGAGATCGACGACGGGGTCCAGGCAGCGCTGGTGCAATATCTGCGCGCGATCCAGGGCGAGCACGGCGGCTGGCCGCTGTTCCATGGCGGCGACTTCAATCTGTCCGCCAGCGTCAAGGCGTATTTCGCGCTCAAGGCGGCGGGCGATGCGCCCGAGGCGCCGCACATGGCCCGGGCGCGCACGGCGATCCTGCGCCGCGGCGGCGCGGCGCTGTGCAACGTCTTCACGCGCATCCAGCTCGCGCTCTTCGGCGAGCTGCCGTGGACGGCGGTGCCGGTGATGCCGGTGGAGATCATGCACCTGCCGCGCTGGTTCCCGTTCCATCTCAGCAAGGTGTCCTACTGGTCGCGCACCGTCATCGTGCCGCTGCTGGTGCTGATGGCGCGCAAGCCGCGCGCCGAGAACCCGCGCGGCATCACCGTGCGCGAGCTGTTCGCGCCGGGCACACAGGCGCGGCCGCCGCGCGCCAGCGGCTCGCTCTGGGCGCATGTGTTCAACGGTATCGACAGCGCGCTGCGCGCGCTCGAGCCGTTTTTCCCCGAGCGCTGGCGCGCCAGCGCGGTGGCCAAGGCCGAGGTCTTCGTCATCGAGCGGCTTAACGGCGAGGACGGGCTCGGCGCCATCTATCCGGCCTTGGCCAATGCCGTGATGATGTTCGAGTGCCTGGGCTATCCCACGGACGATCCGAACCTCGTCACCGCCAAAGCGGCGCTGAAGAAGCTGCTGGTGCTGGAGCCCGGCCGCTCCTATTGCCAACCTTGCGTCTCGCCGATCTGGGACACCGCGCTTGCCTGCCATGCGCTGATGGAGGCGGGCGGCCCGGGCGTGCAGAGGGCGATGCGGCACGCTCTCGACTGGCTGGTCGAGCGGCAGGTGCTCGACGTGGTCGGCGACTGGGCGGCGTGGCGGCCGGGGCTGCGGCCGGGCGGCTGGGCCTTCCAATACAACAATCCGCACTATCCCGATGTCGACGACACCGCGGTCGTGGCGCTGGCGCTCGATCGCTTCGACCGCGCCGCCTATCGCCCGGCCATCGACCGCGCCGCCGAATGGGTCATCGGCATGCAGAGCCGCAACGGCGGCTGGGGCGCCTTCGATGCCGACAACACCTATTATTATCTGAACTACATCCCCTTCGCCGATCACGGCGCGCTGCTCGACCCGCCGACCGCGGACGTCTCGGCGCGCTGCGTCGGTTTCCTGGCGCAGCTCGGCCTCAAGGACGAGGCGCTCGCCGCCGGCGTCGATTATCTGCGGCGCGAGCAGGAGAAGGACGGCTCCTGGTTCGGCCGCTGGGGCACCAATTACATCTACGGCACCTGGTCGGCGCTGTGCGCGCTCAACGCGGCGCGCATCGACCATGACGCGCCGGTGATCCGACGCGCCGTCGAATGGCTCGTGGCGCGCCAGCGCGCGGATGGCGGCTGGGGCGAGGACGGCGCCTCCTACTCGCCGGAACAGCCGCGCGGCGAAGGGAAGGAAAGCACGGCCTCACAGACGGCGTGGGCGCTGCTCGGGCTGATGGCTGCCGGCGAGGTCGACCATCCCGCGGTGGCGCGCGGCGTGCGCTATCTGCTCGAGACGCAGCAGGCGCACGGCCTCTGGGACGAGCCGTGGTACACCGCCGTCGGCTTCCCGCGCGTCTTCTATCTGCGCTACCACGGCTACCGCGCGTTCTTTCCGCTCTGGGCGCTGGCGCGCTATCGCAACCTGTGCCGCGGCGACGAGGACTGCCTCGCCTGGGGCATGTGAGCCCGCCTGTCGGAAGCGGAAATCGAGCTCGAGGCGCCACACCAGCGTGGCGTTGGGCGAAGTCGGCGTCAGACCGAAGAGATAGCCGACATTGTAGGAGAGCTCGCCCAGGCCCGCGATGTCGACGCCGCCGCTGATGGCCGGCCCGAGCCGATGGTCCTGACCGTTCTCGGCGACCATCTCGCCCGGCGGCGCAACCGCGTTATCGCGGCACGTTGCGCCCAGGCGGAACTCACGGCATGTTCGCCCGCGGTGGCGCACCGGAGCGGCGGAGGGAACAGGACCATGCGGCAAGCTGCCATTCGCCGGTGAGGCCGACCGCCGCCGTCACCGGTCTCGCCGCGGAAGCGTGCATCGTCCGGCGCATCGGCTGGCGCGCGGTCGCCGTCGGCGGCGACGCCGATCGCACGCGCCGGGCGATCGCGCAGCTCATCGCCGAAGGCGCGAGCGCGCTCGTCAGCTTCGGCATTTGCGGCGGGCTCGATCCGGCGCTGGGCTCGGGCGCGCTGATCCTGCCGCACGCCGTGTCGAGCGAGGACGGGCGTCATCGCCGAGTCGATGCGGCGCTGCGCGGCGCGCTCGCGGCGCCCCTCGGTCGTGCCGGCATCGCCGCGGCCGGCGGCGACGTCATCGGCGCCGCCCGCGCCGCGGACACGCCGTCGCGCAAGGCGGCGCTGCATCGCCGGAGCGGCGCCATCGCCGTCGATCTCGAAAGCCACCTCGTCGCCGATGCAGCGGCGGCGGCCGGCATCCCCTTCGCCGTGCTGCGCGCCGTCGCCGACCCGGCCGAGCGCGCCCTGCCGCCGGCGGCGCTGATCGGGCTCGACGCCGCCGGACGGCCGGCGCTCGGCCGCGTCCTGCTGTCGCTGGCGCGGCAGCCGGGGCAGCTGCCGACGCTGCTGCAGCTTGCCCGCGATACGCGCCGCGCTCTCGCGGCGCTGCGCCGCGCCGGCAACGCGCTGGCGGAGTACCGCTGAGCCCGGCGGCGGCCGTCGGTGAGCACGCCGACGCCCCGGCCGGCGTTCGCTTCGAGAGATGCTCGCCGTGTACGAGGTCCGCGCGGCGCACCCCTTCGGAGGAGCGATGTTCGAACTCACCTTTCTCGGCACGGGCGCGAGCACGCCATCGGCGGAGCGCGGCTTGCCGGCGCTGATGGTGAGCTGCGGCGGGCGTCGGGTACTGGTCGATTGCGGCGAGGGCACGCAGAGGCAATCCTGCGCCCCGGTCTGGGATTCCGGCGGGCTCGAGCGCGTGCTGCTGACCCACCGCCATCTCGACCATGTGCTCGGGCTCGCCGGGCTGATCGCCACCCTCGGATTGCTGCGAACGGGCGGCCCGCTCGGCATCCATGGCGGGCGCGAGACGCTCTCCTTCGTCGAGCGCTATCTGCGGGCGCTGTGGCCGGAGCGATCGGCGCCGCTCGCCATCGGCCTGGTCGCGCCGGTGCGCGGCGCGGACGCCCTCGTGATCGAGGCGACGTTCCTCGAAGCGGATGCGGCAATGGCCGCAGACTATGGTCACCTGACGGCAGCGCAGGCCGGGCGGTTCGCCGCCGAAGCCGGGGTCGGCATGCTCTATCTGACGCATTTGTCGGGGCGCTACGACAGCGATGCCGTTGCCGCCGAGGCCCGCCGGTACTTTCCCAATGTCCGAATCGCCCGCGATTTCGACAAGCTGCGCGTGCCGGAGCGTGGTCGCGCCGAGAGGCCGTCGGCCGCGTCCTGATGAGTTGTTAACCGCCGGCTATCGCTACAGCTCCTCGGTCACCGCCAACAGCTCGCTCACGCATCTCCCCTTCGCGCTCGACTACAGCCGCGAGAATACGGCGGAGACTTCGATCTTCGAATTCCCGGTAACGGTGGAGGACGAGGCATTGCCGCCGCTCGGCGAGCGGCTGCCGCAAGCGCTCGATCTCGCGCGCAAGGTGGCGCGCTACGGCGGCAGCGTCGTCGTGCTCATCCACCCGGATATCCTCGGTCACAAGCTCGATTTCGAACGCGGTTTCGTCGCGGCGCTGAAGCCCGACGCGTGGTTCGGCTCGGCGACAGGCTGGTGACGCTCACCGTGCCGCAGAAGATCGCCGGGCTCGGCCTGTCGATCGCGAGCGGCTGAACCTATCGCGCGAGCGAGCCGGAGGATCTCAAACTCGCCGCCGGCGAAGCCGGTCTGGTGCTCGCCGAGGCGCAAGGAGCGTTCAAGCTCAGCTTCATTGCTGCGCGGCGATGACGCGAGCAGACGCGCTTACCGGCGCGAAGCCGCTAGCCGGCCTTGCGGACCGGCTCGTGCTTGAGGCGCTCCATCGCGTCCTCGACATGGCGTGAGAAGACGTATTCGGCCGGCCGCTGGCGGTCGAGCGGGATCTCCTCGGCCCACGCGCCGTCGGTGCGCACGCCCTTGAGCGCGACGCCCAGCGCCTTCATGGGATGCTTCACCGCGTCCATGACCGCGGTCGCCTCGTAGCCGCTATGCACCATGCAATCCGCGCATTTCTCGTAATTGCCGGTGCCGTAAGCGTCCCAATCCGTGTCGGTCATGAGCTCGGCGAAGGTCCGGGCGTAGCCCTCGCCGAGCAGGTAGCAGGGACGCTGCCAGCCGAAATAGTTGCGCGTCGGGTTGCCCCAGGGCGTGCAGTGGTAGTTCTGGTTGCCGGCGAGGAAATCGAGGAACAGCGAGGACTGGCTGAACGACCATTTCTTGGCGCCGTTGCCGCGCTTGAAGATGTCACGGAACAGCTCCTTGGTCTTGCGCCGGTTGAGGAAATGCGCCTGGTCGGGCGCGCGCTCATAGGCATAGCCAGGCGACACCGTGATGCCGTCGACGCCGCTCGCCATGACGTCGTCGAAGAACTGCGCGACCCGCTCGGGCTTGGTGCCGTCGAACAGCGTGCAGTTGATATTGACGCGGAAGCCCGCCGCCTTCGCGGTCTGGATCGCCGCCACCGCGCGCTCGTAGACGCCTTCCTCGCACACTGAGTGGTCGTGCATCTCCTTGTCGCCGTCGAGATGCACCGACCAGACGAAGAACGGGCTCGGCTTGAAGCGATCGAGCTTCTTCTCCATCAGGAGCGCGTTGGTGCAGAGATAGACGAACTTCTTGCGCGCGATGATGCCCTCGACCACCTGCTCGATCTCGCGGTGGAGGAGCGGCTCGCCGCCGGCGATCGACACCACCGGCGCGCCGCACTCGTCGACCGCCTCGAGGCACTGCTCGACCGAGAGGCGCTGGTTCAGGATGGCGTCGGGGTAGTCGATCTTGCCGCAGCCGGCGCAGGCCAGGTTGCAGCGGAACAGCGGCTCGAGCATGAGCACGAGCGGATAGCGCTCGACGCCCTTGAGCCGCTGCTTGGCGACATAGGCGCCGACGCGGATCTTTTGGTGCAATGGAACGGCCAAGGAACATTCCCCTCAGGCGGCAAGTGGCTAGGTAAGTGGGTGCGGTTCAGGTCTCAGGCAACGTTGTCGGCGAGCTCGGGCGGCATGCGGAAGCGCACATTCTCGGTGATGCCCGGCAGCGCCGAGAGCTCGACCTCGCCGAGCTGCTTCAGGCGGTCGATGAGCTGTTGCACCAGCTCGGCCGGCGCCGAGGCGCCGGCGGTGATGCCGACCGATTCGGCGCCATCGAGCCATTTGGGATCGAGTGCGTCGGCATCGGCGATGAGATGGGCGCGCACCCCCTGCTCGGCAGCGATCTCGCGCAGCCGGTTGGAGTTGGAGCTGTTGGCGGCGCCGACCACGAGCACCACGTCGACTGCAAGCGCGAGCTCGCGCGCGGCGCGCTGGCGGTTCTGCGTCGCATAGCAGATGTCCTTGGTGTCGGGGCCGACGATGGTCGGGAAGCGCTCGCGCAGCGCATCGATCACCGCGCGCGTGTCGTCGACGCTGAGCGTGGTCTGGGTGATGAAGGCGAGCTTGGCCGGGTCGCTGACCTTGAGCCCCGCCACTTCCTCGGCGCGCGAGATGAGATGGACCTTGCCGTTGATGCGTCCCATCGTGCCCTCGATCTCCGGATGGCCGGCATGGCCGATCAGGATGATCTCGCGGCCCTGGGCGGCATAGCGCTGGCCCTCGCTGTGCACCTTGGAGACGAGCGGGCAGGTGGCGTCGATCACCGGCAGCGTGCGGTCCTCGGCGGCCGCTTCGACGGCGCGCGAGACGCCGTGGGCGCTGAAGATGGTGACGCTGCCGGGTGGAATCTCGTCGAGCTCGTCGACGAAATGCGCGCCCTTGGCGCGCAGCCGCTCGACGACGTGGCGATTGTGGACGATCTCATGGCGCACATAGATCGGCGGGCCATATTTCTCGAGCGCCTTTTCGACGATCTCGATGGCCCGCTCGACGCCGGCGCAGAACCCTCGGGGTTGGGCCAGGACGACCCGCATGCGCTATCCTCTTCGGCTTGGGGCGGACGGAAGGGTCGGTTCATTTCGCGGGCGCATTATACGCGGAAAACGCGCAGAGGCTAGCTGTCGCTGCACTGCACAGGGACGGGCCGCCGCTCTGTTGCGAGATGGCAACACCATCCCAGTTTCGCTAACGCTTTACCAAGATCGCGGTCTCGTGCCCCAAAAATGCCCATAAAACGAGCAGAGTCGCCTTGACCCATCAATTTGCCAATCCTAATCATCTGTGTTTAGTTGTCCCCGGAGAGACGGGGCTCCCCGACCAAGAAAAGCGAGGATTCAAGCCGTGGCAAGAACTCCCGCAAGCGACCGATCAGAGGGGAAAGACGACAACGCACCGCCGCGCGGCGATGACACGCCGCTGCTGGATCGGGTTGTGTTGCCCGAGGACCTGCGGCGCCTGCCGGAGGGCGAATTGGCTCAGCTGGCGGCAGAGCTGCGGCGCGAGCTGGTCGATGCGGTGTCGGTGACGGGCGGCC
>DASWFH010000276.1:0-3076 GCA_036394355.1 Allostellaceae bacterium
GGAAGCGCGAAGAGATAGGTCCCGCCGGCGACACCGGCGGTGGCGCGGCTCTGGATGGTGGAGGTGCCGACCTTCTGGTAGCTGAGCCAGCGGAACAGCTCGCCGAAGCCTGAGATCTCCTTCTCGTAGACGGCGTGGAACGCCTCCGGCGTGACGTCGCGGCCGGTGACGCCGGTGCCGCCGGTCGAGATCACCACATCGATATTGGGATCGGCGATCCAGGCGCGCAGCTGGGCGACGATCGCCGCGTGGTCGTCCTTGACGATGCGGCGCTGCGCGACGCGATGGCCGGCGGCGGCGATGAGATCGGCCAGGGTCTGGCCCGATTTGTCGTCGGCTTCGCTGCGCGTGTCGGAGACGGTCAGGACGGCGATGTTGACCGGGAGGAACGGACGCGATTCATCGATTTTCGGCATGGCGACGATCCGGCTCGGGAGGACGGTCCAGAGCGGTATAGGTCGGCCATTCGCCAGCGGCAAGCGCGTCGAGGTCGGGCAGCTTCTGCCCCAGGCGCAGACGATAGATCCAGTAATTCGCCAGCACGCGCTCGGTGAAGATGCGCGTCTGGTGCGACGGGATGCTCTCGACGAAGAGCAGCGGGTCCTTGCGCAGCTGCGGGTCGGACTGCCAGCGCTGCAGCGCGCCGGGACCGCAATTGTAGGCGGCGGCGAGCAGCAGCAGGTTGCGCTTGATGCGCGCGTTCTGCATGAGCTCGGTGATGTATTCCTGCGCCAGCGCCATGTTGAGCTCGGGGTCGGCGAGCGCGTCGCGCATGTTGCGCCGGTCGCGGCCGTCCAGCCGCACGCCGGCGCGCCGCGCCATGGCGTGCGCCGTCGCCGGCATGAGCTGCATCACGCCCAGCGCGCCGGCATAGCTCTTCGCATCCGTGAGGAACTGCGATTCCTGGCGCATTACCGCGAAGACGAGGGCGCGATCGACGGTGAAGCCGCCGACCGGCGTCCAGCGCGGCACCGGGTAGAGCGCGTGGTGCAGGCGCACGCCGCCCTCGCCGATGAGCCCGGCGAGCTGCAGGCTCAGCGCCGGCATGTTGGCGCGGTCGGCGATGCCGACCATCGCCTCGATCAGGGCGGCGGAGGCACGCGGCGCCAGCGCGCGCAGCTCGGCCTCGGCGCGCAAGGTCTCGCCGACCTGCAGCAATGCCAGCGCGCGGCGCCCGGCCGGCGCATCGAGCAGATGCTGCGCGTCGCTTTCGGTGAAGGGGTTGCTCTCGAAGTCGAAGGCGGTATCGACGCCCAGCGTGTGGCGCGCGAGCAGGCCGTAGAAGGTGCGCGGATGCTCGGCGGCGACGCCGAGCCAATAAGTGAAGAGCTCCGGCCGGCCGCTCCTCAGCTCGACGCGCGCCGCCCAATAGGCCGCCGCCGCGGTGGCCCGGCTCGACACGCCCTGGGCCCGCGCGACCGCCTGGAAATGGCCGCGCGCCTCGCCGAGGCGGCCGAGGCGCCACGCCGCGAGCCCGGCCTGCCAATGCGCCGCCGGCGCGTAGGCGGCGCCCTGCGCGGTCGCGCTCAGCGCCAGCGCCTGCTGCGCCTGGCCGGCGGCGAGATAGCCTTCGGCGACGACAATGCGCAGCTGGTCGGTAGCGTCAGCGTCGAGCAGCCGCTTGGCCTCGGCGCTGTTCAGCGCCCGCTCGGCGCGGCGCGGATCGGCAAAGGCGAGGCCGCGAACCTCCTCTTGCAGGATGTCGGCCCGGCGCTGATCGAGGGCGGTCAGGGATTTGCCCTGGGCGGGGGCCGCCGCCGGGGCGTCGCCGGCCTCGTCGCCGAGGTCGCGCACCACCAGCGGCGCGACGATCGGCTTGGCCGGCGCGGCGGCATCGGCCGGCCGATGTTTCAGCGCCAGCGCATAGATCGCCTTGGCGTTCGGCTCGTCCGCATGCCGAGCCAGCCAGCGCGACAGCTCGGCGTAGCGCGGGCGCCAATGCGGGTGGAGATAGCGCTGTGCCTCGACCGCGCCGAGCAGCAGGTTGTCCTTGAGCGCGGCGATATCGCGGTCGGCGGCGGCCCATTGGCCGGTGCCCTGGAGGCCGAAGATGTGGCGGTAGCGTTGCGCTTCGCTCGGAGCGAGCACCGAGGGGAGATCGGCCTCCCGCAGCAATTCGGTGCCCGGGGTGAGCGCCGAGGTGCGGACGGACTGCGCCGCCGCGCTAGGGGAGAGTGTCGTCAGTGAGCCCGGCAATACCGCGGCAAGGGCAACAAAAACACCAAGCCCCGCCCAAGTCCTGCCCGGCTGGAGCTGATATCTCCTGCCCTGCATCCCAATCGTTTAAACTATTTGGATAGCCCGAGGCAAGGACAAATACTGGTTAAAAACCAGGCAATTTGCCCGGTGGGCAGATCTGCTTACGGATTCCCGGAGGTTACTGTCCATCCTTGAGTTTGGACTGGAGCGAAAGTAAATCCCGCCACGCTTCATTTTTTCGCGCCGGGGAGCGCAGCAGAAAAGACGGGTGATATGTGGCCAGCGCCGGCACCGGGCGGGCCAGGCCGTCGGCCGCGAGGTCGAACCAACGCCCGCGCAGCCGGGTGATTCCCTCCGCGGCGCCTAAGAGCGCGCTCGTCGCGGTGCCGCCGGACATCATCACCGCCCTGGGCGCCAGCAGCGCGATATGGCGGAAGACGAAGGGCAGGCAGGCCGCGATCTCCTCGGCTGTCGGCTTGCGATTGCCGGGCGGCCGCCAGAACAGCACGTTGGTGATGTAGGCGTTGCGGCGGCGATCGCAGCCGATCGCGGCCAGCATTCGGTCGAGCATCTGCCCGGCGCGGCCGACGAAGGGCTTGCCCAGCCGATCCTCGTCGGCGCCGGGCGCCTCGCCGATCACCATCAGCGGCGCGTCGGCGACGCCGTCGGCGAAGACGGTGTTGGTGGCGGTGCGCTTCAAGGCGCAGCCCTCGAAGGCGGCCACGGCCGCCGCGAGCTCGGCGAGGGTGGTCGCCGCCGCGGCGAGGCGGCGCGCGCTCGTGGCTGCCGCCGGCCCGTTGCGGTCGGACCCGGGCGCAGCCGGCGGGCGCAGCGCGGCCGGGACAAGCGCTGCGGCCTCGCGGATCGGCGCTGCTTG
>DASWFH010000277.1:0-15396 GCA_036394355.1 Allostellaceae bacterium
CAGCACGATGATCGTGCCGTATATAATGTAGGTGAGGCCCGAGCCGCTGCCGCCGAACCAGGTGTTGGTGGCGGTCTGCAAGGGGATGAGGATCGCCGCGCCCAGGAGCGGCCCCAGCAGCGTGCCGGCGCCGCCCAGCGCCGCGGTGATGATGAGCTGCACCGAGACGAGGATGCCGAGCCCGCTGTCGGGATCGACGAAGCCGGTCTTGAGCGCATAGAGCGAGCCGGCGAGCGACGTGAAGGCGGCGCTCAGCATCAGCGCGTAGAGCTTGTAGCGCCGCACCGGCACGCCGAGGCTCCGCGCCGGGCGCTCGCCGGCGCGGACGGCGCGCAGATAATATCCCAAGCGGCTGCGCTGCATGTGCCACGTGACCAACAGCAGCACCGCGAGCACGCCGAGGAAGATATAGTAGTAGGGCACGGCGCTGCGGAAGGTGAGGTCCCACCAATGCTGCGATACCGCCGGGCCTTGCAGGCCGATGGCGGCGCCGAGGAAATCCCAGTTGCTGACGACAATGCGGATGAGCTCGGCCACCGCGATCGTCGCCATGCTGAAATAATGGCCTTGCAGGCGGAAGGTCGGCAGTCCCACGACCAGCGCCAGGAGGAGGCTCACGCCGACGCCGAGCGGCACACCCAGGAGCGGCGGCAGGTGCCATTGCTGATAAAGCAGCAGCGGCAGATAGGCGCCGGCGCCGTAGAACATGGCATGGCCGACCGAGATCTGCCCGGCATAGCCGCCGAGGATGTTCCAGGCGGACGCGCCGATCGCTGCGAGCAGCACCAGCGCGCCCATGTCCTGCAGGAAGGCAGCGCTGTTGCTGCCGGCGACGAGCCAGGGAAAAAACAGCAGCGCCGCCGCGAGCGCGAGCCAGCCCCGGCGCATCACGCCGTCCCCAACAATCCCTGCGGCCGGAGCCACAACAGGGCGACGAACAGGCCGTAGACGACGATGTCCTTGTAGATCGGCCCGAGATAATAGGCCGAGAGCGCCTGGATGAGCCCGACCACGAGGCCGGCGAGCAGCGCGCCGGGCACGCTGCCGAAGCCGCCCAAGGTCACCACCACGAAGGCAGTGAGCGCGAAGGTCTCGCCGACTGCGGGCGAGAACGGAAACGAGATCGCCATCAGCGCGCCGGCAATGCCGGCGCTGGCGGCCGAGAGGCCCCAGGCGAGCGCCTGCATGCGGTCGGGGCGGATGCCCATGAGCATCGCGGCGTTGCGATCCTCGGCGACGGCGAGCAACTGGCTGCCCACCGCGGTACGCGTCAACAGCAGATGCATGCCGAGCGTGAGCGCACCCGCGACGAGGCCGGCGACGAGCTGCGATACGCTCAAGAGAATGCCGCCGAGATTGACGGTGCCGGCGAGCGCGGTCGGCGGCAGGGTCACGAAATTGGGCGAGAAGATCCAGAAGGCGGCGTAGCGCAGCAGCAGCGCCAGGCCGAAAGTCGACAGGATCTGCGCCAGCATCGGTCCGCGCATCACCTGCTTGATCAGGCTGAAATAGATCAGCACGCCCAGCATGAACAGCGCAAACGCGGCGGCCAAGCCGAACACGGCCGGGCCGCCGCCGACCTGCAGCACGACGATGAGCGCGACATACATGCCGAGCATGACAAATTCGCCATGCGCGAAATTGATGAAATTCATCATCCCCCAGATCAGCGTGAGCCCCGACGAGAAGAGCGCGTAGAGCGCGCCCAGGAGCAGACCGCCGAGGATGACCTGCAGAAGGATCATGGGCGCCCAATACCACGCTCGTTCCCCCTCACCCTCCCATCGCTGAGGCGATGGGTCCCTCCCTCTCCCCTGGGAGAGAGGGTCGGGGTGAGGGGGCGGCGCAGAGGCACCGCGCGGCCGCCGCTATTGCTTCCACCCGGTCATCGGCCATCGGAGCTTCGCCGTGGCCCAGTTCTCGGGCCATACAGCCTTGTACTCCCTGCCCTGGAGCTGGATGAGATAGGTGGCGGCCAGCGTGTTCTGGCCGGTGGCGTCGAATTTGACGCCGCGATAGCCCATCATCAACTGCTCGGGCTTGAGCTCGGTCTCCTGCAGCGCTTTCTGGATCTTGGCCGGGTCGGTCGAGCCGGCGCGGTTGATGGCGTCGGCGAGCACGAAGAACCCCTGCATCCAGCGGCCGCTCGTGTCGTCCATGTCGCGACCGGTCTTCGCCTTGTAGAGCTCGTTGACCTTCGCGGTGACGCTGCCGGGCTTGCCGATATCCCAGGCGCTGCGGTTCATCACGCCCTGGGTGATGTCGCCCACCGCGGGGATGAAGGAGGGGTCCGAGAAGCCGGCGTCGTCGCCGATGATCATCGGCGGCATGTAGTCGAGGTCCTTGAGCGTCTTCATGTAGAGGATTTCGTCGGCGGTGTAGCCGACGAAGACCACCGCGTCCGGCTGCTTGTCCTTGAGCTGCAGCACCTGTGCCGTGACGTCGGTGGATTTGGCGTTGTAGGCGATGTCGATGACGGCGAAGCCGGCCTTCTTCGCGGCATCGACGATGCTGCCGCCGACCGAGGTGCCGTAATCGGTGTTCTCATGCACCACGGCGATGCTGTCGACCTTCTTGCCGGCGCCTTTCATTTCGCCGATAAATTCGGTGTAAGCCTTGGCGAAGTCCGAGGCGATCGGTGTCACCCGGAACACCCATTTGAAGCCGCGCTGGGTGATGTTGAGCGCCACCGAATCGCCGACCAGGAACGGCACGCCATAGCGCTCGGCGACGGCGGTCGCGGTCAGCGCCACCGACGAGTGATAGGCGCCGAGCATCGCCACGACATGCTCCTGGGTGATGAGGCGCAAGGTCTGGCTCTGGCCGACCGACGGGTCGCCCTGATGGTCGACATTGACGAGCTCTATCTTGGCGCCGCCGAGATTGGGCAGGCCGGCACCCTCCACCAGCGGCAGGCCCTTCAACCCGGGATGCACCGTGTTGACGATCTCGGCGCCGAGCTCGACCGCGGCCTTGGCCGCCTGGCCCGCCGCCGCGGCATTGCCGGTGAGGGGATAGATGACGCCGATCTTGACGGCGTCGGCGGCGTGCGCGGGAGCGGCAAGGGCTGTGGCGAGCAGCGCGGCGGCGATGAAGCGAGCGGCAGGCGTCATGTGAATCCCCCCTTGGTCTTGAGCCTCCTGCGCGCTGGCTTCGCGCTACTGCCTCCAGCCCTTCATCGGCCATTCGAGCTTGGCGGTGGCGGATTTGTCCGGCCACACGGCCTTGTATTCCTTGCCTTGGAGCTGGATCAGATAGGTCGCGGCCTCGGTGTTCTGGCCGGTCTGGTCGAACTTGACGCCGCGATAGCCCATCATCAGCTGCTCGGGCTTGAAGTCCGTCTCCTGCAGCGCTTTCTGGATCTTGGCGGGATCGGTCGAGCCGGCGCGATTAATAGCGTCGGCGAGCACGAAGAAGGCCTGCATGTCGCGGCCGCTGGTGTCGTCGAGGTCGCGCCCCGTCTTCTGCTTGAAGAGCTCGTTGATCTTGTAGGTGTTGCTGCCAGGCTTGCCGATGTCCCAGGCGCTGCGGTTCATGACACCTTGTGCGATGTCGCTGACCGCCGGCAGGAAAGACGGATCGGAGAAGCCCGAATCATCGCCGATGATCATCGCCGGCGCGTAGTCGAGATTCTTCATCGTCTTCATGTAGAGAATGCTGTCGGCGGTGTAGCTGATGAAGATCACCGCATCAGGCTTCTTGTCCTTGAGCTGCAGCACCTGCGCCGAGACGTCGCTCGAATTCGCCGCGTACGGGATCTGCGCGGCGATGGCGAGGCCCGCCTTCGCCGCCGCGTCCTTGACCGTGCCGGCGACCGAGGTGCCGTAGTCGGTATTCTCGTTGACGATGGCGATGCTCTCGACCTTGTGCCCCGCCTTCTTCATGTCGTTCAAGAACAGCATGTAGTTGGTGGCGAAGTCCGACGCCACCGGCGTGACGCGGAAGACCCACTTGAAGCCGCGATTGGTGATGTCGGCGGCGACGCTGTCGCCGACCACCCAGGGAATGCCGTAGCGCTCCGAGACCTGCGTCGCGGTCGAGGTCACCGAGGACTGATAGGCGCCGAGCATCGCCACCACCTTCTCCTGGGTGATGAGGCGCAAGGTCTGCTGCTGTCCCGTCGCCGGATTGCCCTGGTGGTCGGCGACCACGAGCTCGATCTTGGCGCCGCCGAGATTGGGCAGCCCCCCGGTCTCCGCGAGCGGCAGCCCCTTGAGTTCGGGATGGGCAGTGTTGACGATCTCGGCGGCGAGCTCCACCGCGTCCTTCGCCGAGGTACCGGCGGCGCCGGCATTGCCGGAGAGCGGGAAGATCACGCCTATCTTGACCGCGTCGGCCGCCGAAGCGGGCGCCGTCAACGCGGCCGCCAGCACGGCGCCGATGATCCAGGTCAGCTTGGTCATGACTTCCCCTCCGCGCTCTTTCTCCGGCGGCTGCGTCGCGGCGCCGCCTTGATAGGCGCCCGATACTAAAGCGCTTTTGCCCCGACCGTCGATAGCTTCGCGTCGCGCAGAGCGCGATCGCGGGCGGGCGTCAGCGGTTGCACTTGCAACCGCGGGAGCCCGCATCGTCCAGAAAAAGGCGTGGATGCCCGGCACAAGGCGCACAAGGCGGGGCATGACTGGCGAGAGGTGTCGACGCCGGAGAGCGTCGCGAAGCGAGCTAACTTCGCAACCGCGCGGTGGCAGCCGGATCGACACGCCCATCCGGGGTAAGCGCGACGCCATAATCGCGCTCCGCCGCGTCGCGCGAGATGAGCCCGTCGAGCACATCGGCGGCGACGCTTTCAGGGTCGCGTTCGCGCGGGTCGCCGAAGCCGCCGCCGCCGGAGAGCTCGAGCCGCGCCACATCGCGCGGCGGCACGGTTTGGCGGCCCTTCGAGCGGATCGGCCGGCCGGAGGCGAGGGCGACCTTGCCCGGCGCGCCCGGGCCGCCGCCGTCGCGGCCGCGCGCGGGATTGCTGATGCGCTCGAAATTGCACAAGAGGCTGATCGGCACGCCGTCGGCGCCGCCCAGCTCGATGACCTGGCCGAGCCCGCCGCGATGCTTGCCGGCGCCGCCCGAGCCTTCGCGGAACTCGCGGCGGTGGAAGATCACGGGCGCGACGCTCTCGGTCGCCTCGATCGGGATGGTGCGCACGCCGCTCGGGAAGGCGGTGACGCTGAGCCCGTCCTTGGTCGGCCGCGCGCCGGTGCCGCCGCAGTGGAAGATGACGGTGCTGAATTGCGCCAGCGCATTGGCGTCGGTGCCGTCCTCGACCTCGTCGACCATCGAGCCGCCGCCATAGATCTGCGGATTCCACAGCGACGACGCGCCTTCGGCCGGCACGCCGCCGGACAGCACCTGGTGCAGGCAGCCGAACACCACGTCGGGCAGCATGTGCCCGACCGTGTGGCGCGCCGCCACCGCCCAGGGCCGCTGCACGTTCAGGACGCAGCCCTCGGGCGCGCTCACCGTGATCGGCGCGAGCGAGCCGGCATTGTTCGGCACTTCCGGCGCCACCCCGCATTTGAAGCCGAAGGCAGTGTAGGCGAGGCAATAGTTGTAGACGACGTTGATGCCGTAGGCGCTCGCCGGCGAGGTGCCGGCGTAGTCGACATGGATGCCCTCGTCGCCGATCGTCAGCGCCGCGTTCAAGAGCAGCGGCTTGTCGTAGCCGTCCATGCGCAGGCTGTTGCGGTAGGTGCCCTTGGGCAGCTTGCGGATCGCCTCGATCGTGGCAACGCGCGAGCTTTCGATGATGGTGTTGCCGAGCGTCTCGAGATGATTGATCTCGAACTCGCGCATCATCTCGACGAGCCGCCGGCTGCCCTCGTCATTGCAGGCGGCAAGCGCGTAGATGTCCCCCTCGACCTGCAGCGGCTCGCGCACATTGGCGCGGAGGATCGCGAGCAGGTCCTCGTTCATCCTGCCGCCCTTGGCGAGCGGCATGATCGGCACGGCGAGCCCCTCCTCGAAGACCTGCCGTCCATCGGGCCCCATGCCGAGCCCGCCGATATCGACGACATGGACAGTCGCGGCGAACAGGCCGACCGGCTTGCCGTCGAGGAAGGTCGGGCTCACCACGGTGAAATCGTGGAGATGGCCGCAGGTGAGCCAGGGGTCGTTGGTGATGTAGTGGTCGCCGGGCGCCATCTTGTCGAGCGGATATGCCTTGAGGAAATGCTTCACCGCGTTGGCCATGGAATTGACGTGGCCGGGCGTGCCGGTGACGGCCTGGGCCAGCATGCGGCCCTCGGCATCGAACACGCCGGCCGAGAGATCGCCCGCCTCGCGCACCGAGGTCGAGAACGCCGTGCGCACCAAGGTCTGCGCCTGCTCCTCGACCACGGCGATGAGCCGGCTCCACATGATCTGCGCGTGGATTTGCGACAGTGCTGCGTTGGACCTGTCGAGCATCATGAGGCTCCTGTCCGTCGCTCGCCGCTCGCACCCTTCGAGACGGCCGCTGACGCGGCCTCCTCAGGGTGAGGTGCCCAGTTTTCCTCATGGTGAGGAGCCCGCGAAGCGGGCGTCTCGAACCATGAGTCGGGCCGCGGCACCGTCACCGCTTTCCCTCATCACGCCGCTCGAGGCGAATATACCCGAAACCATTGACGCGCTCTACGACGTGATGAAGTCGCTCGCCGCGTAACGGTCGAAGCGCCGTCGGCCGCTACTCGGCGGCGGCGCGGCGCGGCGCACGCCGCTCGATCTCGGCCAGCGTCTGCTCGAGCCGATCGCCCTCGGGATCGGCCAGCGCCGCGGTGCGCGCGGCGGCGACGGCGTCGATCGCGACGGGCAGGGCATAGCTTCCCGAGAGCGCCGGGCGGATGATGCGCGTCTCGATCTTGCGGTAATTGGCGACGCCGCGCGCATGGGTCGCGCCATAGCCCTTGATGAGCCGCGCGCAGTCGGCGACCTCGAGCGCGAGATCGGTCGACAGTTTCGCGGTCGCGATGACGAGAGCGAGCCACGCCTCGATCGCCGTCTGCTCCTCGGCGAAGCGATGCGTGAAGCGCCGCCATCGGCGCAATTTGGCCAGCAGCTTGAGCCGCAGGAAGCCGCCGACCGCGTTGCTGCGCACTTCCATGCCCCAATATACCTTGCCCAGCCAGCCGCGCCGCGCGGCGACGGCGAGGATCGGCCGCGCCAGGAAGGGCGGCAGGATCGAGCAGAGTTCCTCGATGCCCGGCTTGAAGAAATCAAAGATCGCGAGCGGCTCGTCGGCGGCGGGCCGCATGTCCGCGCGGATGCGGGCGAGGCGCGCCGGATCGGTCTTGGCTTGCGCGACGCGGATCACGTCTTCGAACGACATGCGAACGGCGAGATGCCGCGCCGTCTCGCGCAGCAGCCGACCGCCGGCGGCGGCGCCGAGATCGGCATCACGGATCGGCGCGAGGCGGTCGAGATAGAGCCGTGCGTAAGCGAGATCCTGGTAGGCGGCAAGCCGGCGCAAGCCCTCGAGGATGATCTCGATCGCCGCGCGCGGCATGACTTCGATCGCCTGGCGCTCCAACTGCACCAGCGTGGCGCGCGCCGGCTGTCGGCGCTTCTCCCAGGCCGCCGGCTGAGTGAGCTCCGAGCCGCGCCGCACCGCCGCGAGCCCGGCGGCGAAGCCGCGCAGATTCGCGTCGACCGCCTTGCCTTCGGTGCGGATCGCCGTGGCGAAAGCCTCGGGCGGGATCGGCAACCGGCCGGCGCCAGCGATGGCGCCGAGCATGACGGCGCTGATCACGCTGCCGGACTGCCGCGCCGTGTCTTCCATGTCGAACAGCACATGGCTCTGCGCATGCTCCTCGACGGCCTTCAGCAGCCGGCCGATGTCGAATTGCCCGTCGCCGCCCGCCATCTTCTCGGTCATGGCGAGAATGCGATGGGTCGAGGCGATGAGCGTCGTGCGCTCGGGCGTGACGAAGCCGCCGGCGACGGCGCGGCCGGCCTCGAGCAGCTCGCTCGCCACCATCACGTCGATATCGCCCGCGCCGGGCACCAGCGACAGCACCGGCCGGCGCTCGCCGAGCTCGCTCCAAGGCGCGGGCAGGATCTCGATGTAGTACGTCGTGGCGCCGGTGCGCTGCGCGACGCCGGGGATCGAGGTGCTCTGCACGGGAAAGCCCAGCGCGCCCGCGGCGTCGACGATCCAGCCGGTGAGCACGCCGCCGCCCTCGCCGCCGAGCGCGGCGATGAGCAGCGTCAAGGGCCGCACCGGCGCGCTCACGCGGCGATCTCCGCGCCGCCCAGCGCGGCGATGACGGGGCGGCGGATGCGGTCGAGCGCGCGGTCCCAGCGGCTCGGGTTGCGGATCACTTCGGCGCGGTAGAAGGAGGGGCAGAGCACCGCGGCATGGGCGACCTCACCGCACAAGCCGCAGCCGACACAGCTCTCGATGACGCTGGCGACGGGATCGGTGCGCAGCGGATCGGGGTTGGGCTTGACGGTGAGAGACGGGCAGCCGGAGAGGCGGATGCAGGAATGATCGCCCGTGCAGATCTCGTCGTCGACGCCGTAGCGCACCGTGACCACGCGCTCGCCGCGCGCGAGCTTGCCCGCATCCTCGGCGCGCACCCGGCGCTGTCGCGCGAGCTGGCATTCGCCGTCGGCGATGATCACCTTGAGGCCGCGCTCGGCGGTCTGCATCGCCTCCTTCAGCGTCTTCAGCATGGCGGCGACGCCGTAGGTGCGCACCTTGCGCAGCCAGCGCACGCCCATGGCGCGCAGCGTCGCCTCGATGCTCATGCCGGGGGCCGCGCCGTTGCGGGTCGTGCTGCTCGACGGCATGAATTGCTGCCCCGTGGCCGAGGTGTAGCCATTCTGCATGATGACGAGCACGCCGTCGCCCTGATTGAAGAGGTTGCTGGCGACGCCGGTGATGATGCCGTTGTGCCAGAACCCGCCATCGCCCATCACCGCGATCGGCCGCGTGGCGAGGTTGGGTCCGACGCCCGCGGCGCTGGCGAGGCTCATGCCGTAGCCGAGGATCGAGTTGCCCATGGCGAAGGGCGCGAAGGTGGCGAAGGAGTGGCAGCCGATATCGGCGCTGATATGCGTCGGCCCGATCTCGCGCTGCATGAGCTTCAGCGCGCTGAACACCGGCCGCTCCGGGCAGCCCGTGCAGAAGGTCGGCGGCCGCGCCGGCAGCTCGCCGACCGCGCCGGCCGCCGCCTGCTTCAGCGCGGCGACGCGCTCGGCCGCGGCGGCGACCGGCGCGAGGTCGAGCCCGGCCGGGTGCGAATCGGCCAGGAACGACGCGACGCCCGCGAGCAGCACCTCGCCGGTATACTCGCCGACCTCGGGCAGCGCCCCTTTGCCGAGCACCCGCGTCTGCAGATCGGCGCGGCGCAGCAGCACGTTGACCTGCTGCTCGATGTAATCCGGATAGCCCTCCTCGACGACGAGCACGGCGGTCTTGCCGGCGCAGAACCGGGTCACCTCTTCGGGCACCAGCGGATAGACGACGTTGAGCACATAGAGCGGCACACGCGTCGCGCCATAGGCGTCGGCGAGGCCGAGCCGTTCCAGCGCGCGCAGCACGCTGTTGTAGAGGCCGCCCTGGACGATGATGCCGATATCCGCGAGATCGCCGGCGAAATGCTCGTTGAGCGCGTGCGCGTGGATGAAGGCTTGGGCCGCCGGCAGGCGCTCGCCGATCTTGCGCATCTCCTGCGCGAAGGTGGCGGGCGGGTGGGCGAGGCGGTCGTAGTTGAACCGCGCCGGCACGGCGATCGGGTCGAGATGCGACTGCGCGGCGCGGCGGTTGTCCTTGGCGATGAACGCGCCGCTGACATGGCAGGCGCGGATGCGCAGCTCCATCATGACCGGCGCATGGCTCGCCTCGGAAAGCTCGAAGCCTTTTTCCACCAGGCGCACGATTACCGGCAAATCGGGGCGCGGATCGAGCAGCCAGATCGAGGATTTCATGGCGAAGGCGTGCGAGCGCTCCTGGATCACGCTGGCGCCTTCGCCGTAATCCTCGCCGACGATGATGAGCGCGCCGCCCATCACGCCGGGCGAGGCGAGGTTCGAGAGCGCGTCCGAGGCGACGTTGGTGCCGACGATCGATTTCCAGGTCACCGCGCCGCGCAGCGGGTAGTTGATGGAGGCGCCGAGCATCGCCGCCGCCGAGGCTTCGTTGGTGCAGGTCTCCAGATGGACGCCGAGCCCGCCGATGATGTCCTCGGCTTCGACGAGCACGTCGAGGAGATGCGACACCGGCGCGCCCTGGTAGCCGCCGACATAGCTGACGCCCGACTGCAGCAGCGCCTTGGTCACCGCCAGGATGCCCTCGCCGCGGAAGACCTCGCCGTCGCCGAGCTTCAGCGCCTCTATCTCCTTCTTGAACGACCGTTCCATGGCGGGCCTCTTCAGCGATCTCTAACGCATGTGCTCGGGCAGGTAGGTGGCGACGATGGGAAAGGCGATGAGGATGATCAGGCGCAGGATGTCGGTGGCGATGAAGGGGAGGACGCCGGAGAAGATGGTGAGGAAGCTCACTTCCGGCACCACCGACTTGATGACGAAGACGTTCATGCCGACCGGCGGATGGATCAGCCCCAGCTCCACGGTCATGACGATGATGACCCCGAACCAGATCGGGTCGAAGCCCAGCGCGGTGATCACGGGAAAGATGATCGGCACCGTCAGGATGATCATCGCCAACGCGTCCATCAGGCAGCCCAGCGCGAGGTACATCAGCATGATCAAGGCGAGCACGCCGTAGCGCCCGAAGCCGAGGCTGGTGAGGAACGCCGTCACGTTCTGCGGCGTCTGCGTCACCGTGAGGAAATAGCCGAACAGCAGCGCGCCTATGAGGACGGTGAAGATCGCCGCGGCGGTGCGCGTCGCCTGGAGCAGCGCCTGCAGCAGCTGCGCCGGCGACAGGCGCCGGCGCAGCGCGCCGATGATGATGGCGCCGCCGGCGCCGACGCCGCCCGCCTCGGTCGGCGTGAACACGCCGCCATAGAGCCCGCCGATCACCAGCACGAACAGCAGCAGCGGCGCCCACACCTGGCGCAGCGCCGCGAGCCGCTCGCTCCACGAGCTGCGCCGGCCGGCCGGGAGAAAATCCGGCCGGACGAAGCCGATGACGGCGATGGTGGCGATATACATGGACACCGCGAGGAAGCCCGGGAGAATCCCGGCGATGAACAGCTTGCCGATGTCCTGCTGGGTGATGAGGCCGTAGACCGCGAGCACGGTCGAGGGCGGGAACATGGCGCCGAGCGTGCCGCCGGCGGCGATGACGCCGGTCGAGAAGGATTGCGGATAGCGGTATTGCCGCATCTCCGGATAGGCCACGGTCGAGAAGGTCGCCGCCGTCGCCACCGACGAGCCGCTGATCGCGGCAAAGCCGGCGCAGGCGGCGATGGTGGCGATGCCGAGCCCACCCCGGAAATGCCCGGCGAAGGTGTTGCCCGCGCGGAACAGCTCGCGGCTCATGCCGGAGGTCGAGACCACCGCGCCCATCACCAGGAACATCGGGATGATGCCGAAGGTGTAGTCGGCGACCGTGCGCATCGAGGTCTGGCCGACCATCTTGAGCGCGGGCAGGCCGCCGACGATGTAGCCGAAGCCGGTGACGCCGACCAAGCCCATAGCCATGCCGACAGGCACGCGCAGCAGCATCAGCACGAACAGCACGACGAAGCCGATGACGGCGATGGCGTCCGCGCTGATCATCCTCGCCTCATTCGACCGCCTTGACCACGGGCGTGCGCGCGAAGGTCTCGGGACGCGTGATCAGGCGGAAGGTTCGTACAGCGATGAGCAGCACCGCCGAGACGTCGCCGAGCCAGGCGACCGCAAAGAACGGCCAGACCGGAAGGTTGAGGTCGTAGGTCAGCACATGGTCGGCGCGGGTCAGGCGCACCTTGTCGAAAAGCATGATGGTCTGCGTGGTCACCACGAGCAGCAGGACCAGGGTGGCGAACACGTCGATGACGCGCTTCCAGCGCGGGCTCGCCACCGACCAGACGAGGTCGACCGTGATGTGCGTGCCGCGGTAGCTGGTCGCGGCGATACCCCAGAAGATCAGGATCCCCAGCAGCAGCCGCCCGAAATCGTAGCTGTCGGGTATCGACACGCTGAAGAACTTGCGCAGCGCGACCGAGACGAAGATGTCGACGGCAACGATGCCGACGAAGATCGCCGCCAGCAGCTCGATGCCGTCGATGAACCGGTCCATGCGATTGCGCCGCGGGGGGCTGCCGCCCCCGTGCGCGCTCGGCTCGGCCATAGTGTCCGTCACGCCAGCGGACCTAGTAGGCCGACTGGTACTTGCCCAAGTCACCTTTGAGGTCCGCCAGCGCCTTGTCCGGATCGACGCCGGCGCGCTTGGCGCTCTCGGCCCATTGCGCGGTCAGCGGCGCGGCCGCCTTGCGCCAGGCGGCGAGCTGCTCGGCGGTGAGCTGGTAGACCTCGTGCCCGGGCTCTTCCTTGATCTTGGCGCGGCCGGCCATTTCCCACTCGGCCCAGGGCGCGGCGACCTTTTCGGCCCAGGCGGTGTTGCAGTGGTCGTCGATCACCTTCTTCTGCGCCGCTGACATCGCGTCGTATTTCGCCTGGTTCAGCACCCAGACGAAAGTCGAGACGTAGAGCGCCGAATCCATGTGGTACTTGGTCGCCTTGTCGATGCCGAACAGGACGGTCGAGTTCCACGGGAAGGTGATCGCGTCGGCGACGCCGCGCTCGATCACGTCGCGCGCCTCGGGCGCCGAGGCCTGCACATTGGTGCCGCCGAGCAGGGTCACGAGCTGGCCGATCGTGGCGTCGGCCGGGCGCACCTTGAGGCCGCTGATATCGCTGGGCAGCACGATCTTCTTGCTGCGCGCGTGGAGGCCGCCGGGGTCGTGCACGAAGGCGAAGCAGAAATGCACGTCCTTCATTTCCTTGGCGGCATAGTTGCGATACCAGGCGTCGAGAGCCTCGGAGCCGCCGATGCCGTTGGCCATGAGGAAGGGCAGCTCGCCGGCGGCGATGATCGGGAAGCGGCCGGGCTGGTAGCCGGGATTGACATAGGCGCCGTCGGCGATGCCGTCGCGCACCATGTCGTAATGGTCGACGGCCTTGCCTAGCTGCTGCGCCGGGAAGAGCGTCGATTTGATGGTGCCGCCGGACTCCTTCTCGATATCCGTGGCCCAGGCCTGGAACGCCGGGTGCAGCGGATGCGCCGCCGGGACCCAATGCGACAGCTTGAGCTGCACGGTCTGATCCGCGGCCAGCGCGCTCCCGGCCAGCAGTGTGGTCAAAGCTAGTGCGATCCCCAGTCTTTTCATGGCATTCTCCCGACGCGGTCGTTGCCGACAATTGTTTGTATTCAAACTAATTTACCGCAAAGCGCCACCGCCGGGCAACAAGCGACCCGCGGCCGCGGCTCACACCAGCGCCATGGCGATGCGGCGCAAGGTGCGGATGAACTCCGCCTTGTGGCGCAGGCCGACGATGGCGTCGAGCCGGCGATCATGGGCGCGCGCATGCGTCAGCAGCATCGCCAGCAGCCGCTCGCCCTTGGGCGTCAACGACAGCGCATAGCTGCGCCGGTCGCGCGCGACGCGGCGGCGATGGATGAGCGCGCGGCCGGCGAGATCGTCGAGCGCCGGCGTCAGGCTCGACTTGTCGCGGCCGCTGGCGCGGCCAAGCGCCGTCTGCGAGATCCGCGGGTTCTCGCCGATCAGCGCCAGCACGGCGAAACGGCCGGGGCGAAGATCGAGACCGCGGACACGGCGCGCGAAGGCCTGGAACGAGGCCTCCTGCGCGAGACGCAGGTGAAAGCCGATGAAATCGGCGAGCGGGCCGAGGCGCAGCGGCTCCGCCGGCGGCGCCCTCTTGTGCCGTCTCGCCTTGGCCAGGCTTGCCGTCATCCGCTCGCCTTCCGCTCCCGCTCGAACTTATCACAGCTCTCGCGTGATGCGACGGGAGAGTCCTAGCGGTCGTCGTTCGGGCCCGGCACCGGCACGATGCTGTCGAGCCGCCGGTCGATCTCGGCATCGGGGAGCCGGCGCTGGGTGCCGCCGGAGCCTGGCTCGGCGAGATGCGCCAGCGGCGGATAGGCCAGCGTCAGTGCGAGCACCAGCAGCTGCAGGGCGAGGAACGGCAGCAGCGCCGCGGTGAGCCGGCCCAGCCGCCCGACCTCTCCGGTCGCGCTGCGCGCCATCATCACCGCATAGCCGAAAGGCGGGATGAGGAAGCTCGCCTGCAATGCCAGCAGCGTCAGCACCGACACCCAGACGGCGTCCGCCTCGCGCATCAGCAGCGCCGGCATGAGCAGCGGGATGATCACCAGGATGATCTCGAAGGCGTCGAGCACGAAGGCGCAGAGGCCGAGCACCAGCAGCACCGTCGCCACCGCGCCGCCGCCGCCGCCGGGGATCGCCGCGACCAGCGCCGCCAGCAGACGGTCGCTGCCGAAAGCGCGGAAGACGAGGGTGAAGGTGGTGGCGGCGACGAAGAGCGCGAACAAGGCGCCGGTCACCGCCATGGTGTTGCGCAGCACCAGCGCCAGCACCGGCGGCGTGAGCGCGCGAGAGGCGAGGCCGAAGGCGAAGAGCGCGACGGCGCCGGCCGCCGCCGCCTCGACGGCGTAGAGATAGCCGGCGGTGACCGCCGACAAGAGGCCGAGGATCAGGACGAAGGTCGCGCCCGCCGCCAGCCAGCCGCGCGCGCCGACGCGCTCCGCGCTGGCCGGCCGCGCGCGCCGACCCGTCCACCACGCCCAGGCAAAGCACAGCAGCAGGAAGATCGCGGCCGGCGCGAGCGCGCCGCGGAACACGTCCTGGGTGTTGATCACCCGCTCCAGGCGCCCCATCTGGGTCACCGCCTGGGTGTGTGCGCCGAGCATGGCGTCGCCGAGCAGGATCAGCACCAGCGAGGGCGGCACGACGACGCCGAGCGTGCTGGCGACGCAGACCACGGCCAGGCTTTGCTCGGCCGCGACGCCGCGGGCGAGGAGGCGCGGATGGACGACGCGCGACAGCGTCGCCACCCCGGCGCCGACCGAGCCGTTCATCGGCGCGAGGAGCGCGCCGAGGCCCAGCGCCGACAGCAGCGGCGCCGCGGGCGTGCGCGCGAAGAGCGCGTTGCCGGCGCGAAAGAGAATGTCCGCCAGCGGCAGCCGGTTGAGCAGCGCGCCCATCAGCACATAGAGCGGCAGCGCTTGCAGCAGGTCGTTCTCGAGCAGGCCGAGCACGCGCGACGGCAGCGCCGTGAACAGCGCGTAGGGCAACGCGCCGGTGGCGATGCCGATGATCGCGAACAGCACGGCGACGCCGATCAGCGCGACGAAGGCGGGCAGGCCGGTGGCGATCATGACGACCGCGACCAAGGCCAGCATCCACAACCCCGCGCTTGCCATGCGCTAAGTCCCGTTGTCCGAAATCCAGAGTGCTGCACCCCCCACCTCAACCCTCCCCCTCAAGGGGG